>NZ_JBFTQI010000164.1:0-9124 GCF_056398925.1 Pedobacter sp. 01T416_2 | reverse complement strand
GTTATGCATTAAATGGTTTCGGCAAGAATGTACATCGCTGAATTTAAAAATGCCGTAGTTCTTCCCGGTATTTTTAAGCAATTCGGAAATGCCGTTTAAAAAAAGTAAATGGTCATCACAAATAACGATCTGTTTGGGCATATTATCAGGAACTAGAAGCGTTTCTCCTAAAATAGAATTTACCTTTATAATTTACAAGGAAATTTTATTCTAAAAGGTCAGGACGGCGGATTTTAGTTCGCTCCAATGCTTGTTCATGCCTCCATTCGTTCACCTTAGCTTCATGACCGCTTAATAAAACATCGGGCACTTTATGTCCACGCCAGTCTGCCGGGCGGGTATAAACAGGAGCATCAAGCAGTTCTCCCTGAAAACTATCAGATAGGGCAGAAGTTTCATCATTTAAAACACCCGGGATTAAACGCACAACAGCATCTACCACAATCGCTGCAGGAAGCTCGCCACCGCTTAAAACATAATCACCAACTGATATCTCCCTGGTAACAAAGATATCGCGTATACGCTGATCTATGCCTTTGTAGTGTCCACACAAAATAATGATATTCTTTTTAATAGATAATTCATTGGCCGTGCTCTGGTTTAAAGTAACACCATCGGGACTCATGAAAATAATTTCATCATATTCTCTTTCTGACTGAAGCTTTTCGATACAGGCCGCAAAAGGCTCAATACTCATTACCATACCGCTCCCTCCGCCATATTGGTAATCATCAACACTTTTCTGTTTGTTGGTTGCATAATCCCTCAGGTTATGCACAACAATTTCGGCTATGCCTTTTTTTTGTGCACGTTGCAAAATAGAATGAGCAAACGGACTTTCTAATAAAGCGGGTAAAACTGTTATAATATCGAAACGCATGGTGCAAAGGTAAGCCTTTAGTCTGAAGTCTATAGCCTGAAGGAGAATTTTGCTATACTCAGTATCAATTTTGGCTCTTATAGAAATTCATTGTGGTAAATATTAATCCAGCGTATTAACCTTTATCAGATCGCTCGCCCATTGCAACGGCTTTCTACCGTTCCGTCCGTCAACAACACCGCTTACTTTCATTGTTTTTTTGTCATTACTTAAGGTGTAATAGTTTGCATATTGCCTGCCTTTAAGATCGTAAGTAGCATCGGCCCTTGCATCCGAAATATTTAGCACATACATGTTGTTTGACAAAATTTTAAATGTACCGCTATGCGTGATGATCTGTACACCACCTTCATTGGCGATATTGTAAAAACTTCCATCCGCTTTAAAAACAATCTTACTTCCTGGGTTAGTAGTATCGTTCCAGATGCCAACAAATGGTTTGATTTCTTTTAAATTAGCCTGTTGTACGGTTTTACAAGAAAAGATGGTTAGCGCTGTAAGGAAAATTACTGCAATTTTTGATATTCTTTTGAGCATGTTAATTTTGGTTAGTATGAGATCCAAATTAACAATTTTTTCTTAAAAAACATTATCTGTTAATCGCCCTCCTCCAGTTCAAATATTTCCTCAACAGGCTTATCAAAAACCCGGGCCATTTTTAGCGCCAATACGGTTAAAGGAACACACTTCCTGATTCGATCGTACTGATTGTCCGCCTGGAAACCTGAATTAAGTATTTTAATATATCTAGAATATTTTATTAAAAGATTGCTTTTTTTACAAAACAGGCTTAGCAATAGTAAAACACGTAAATGTTTTTGATTTTTAGTTTTCCAGATAAATATCTAGTAAACCCTCTGGCAGATCGAGGTTTAATGTTTTTTCATCCTCGTCGTATTCTACAATAAAATCTTCATTTAACGGGAACAGGATTTCGGTTTCTTTATATATCACTGTAGCCACAAATTGTTGCGGATATTCGTTTACTTCCAAAATCTCGCCCAATTCGCCCAAGGTTTCATCTATTGCTAAATAGCCTTTAAAATCGGTATAGAAAAATTCTCCTTCTTCGCGTTCGGGCATTTGCGATAGGGGCAGGTATAATTTCTTTTTTAATAGCGGCTGCACTTTATCAATATGATCAGCATCATCAAAGTTAAAATAGCCTGTTTTATTGGCCTGCAGTTTTGCCGAAGCCACAAAATAGGGAACAAGCTTACCATTCATATCGGCAAATACCACATCAAATTCGAGCTGTTCGTACTCGTCAAATTCGAAAAATACCTGAACTTCTCCCTTTAAACCCCTCGTTTTAGTAACGTAACCAATATAAAATGCTTCTTCGTGTTTCATATAATTGTATTTGTCATCCTGAGGCACGAAGGATCTGCTAATGATGGGACAGATCCTTCGTGCCTCAGGATGACATTTTTAGTTAAAAAAATAGCGTTCCGAAATTCGGAACGCTATTTTATGAGACAAAATAATTAAAATTATTCTGCTCCTTCTTCTTTAGTAGCTTCTGCTGCAGGAGCCTCTTCAGTTGCTTCAGCTTCAACAGCTGGTGCTTCTTCAGTAACCTCTTCTTCAACAACTTCTTCTGCAACTGGTGCATTTTTAGCTGCGATAGCTGCTGCTTTATCTTCTTTTTTCTTAGCTTCTGCTGCTAATGCCGCTTTACGCGCATCCGCTTTAGAAGTAGCTAAACCTTCTGATTTACCAGAAATTTTACCTGCTTTAGCATCTAACCAAGCTGCAAATTTTTCATCTGCCTGTTCTTGAGTTAAAGCTCCTTTTTTAACACCACCTTCTAAGTGTTTTTTGTACAAAACACCTTTGTAAGAAAGGATGGCACGAGCAGTATCAGTTGGTTGTGCACCACTGTTAACCCAAGCTAAAGTTTTTTCGAAGTTAATTTCGATGGTTGCAGGATTGGTGTTTGGGTTGTAAGAACCTAAACGCTCAATAAATTTACCATCACGTGGAGAGCGAGAATCTGCTACCACAACGTGGAAAAAAGGTTTTCCTTTTTTACCGAATCTTTGCAATCTGATTTTAGTTGCCATTTCTTTTTGTATTTATGTATTCAACATAGTTCCCGGAGCTTCATGCTGCGGGGCTGCAAAGATAACTAAAATACTGTAAATTAAAAACATAGTTTAATTTCTTTGTTTTCAGGATATTTGCGCCGAAATATTTGCAGGTACAAATGGAAAGAATTGCGATTGATATGGACGAGGTAATTGCCGATGCCCTTGGAAAATTTATTAAACTATATAACCGGGATTTTAACGTTCCTTTAGATTTAAAAATTGATGCCGGAAACGAAATCTATCACCATGTCCCGCAAGAGATTAACCAGAAATGGTTCGAATATATAAATGAACCTGGTTTTTTCCGAGATCTTGAAGTTATCGAAGATAGTCAACGCGTAATTAAGGCCTTACAAGAGAAATATGATGTTTATATTGTTTCGGCGGCGATGGAGTTCCGAAATTCATTGATTGATAAGTACGATTGGATGACCGAGCATTTTCCTTTCATCGACTGGCAGCACATTATGTTCTGCGGAAATAAAATTGTGAATGTTGATATTATAATTGACGACCGCACTAAAAACTTTGTCAATTTTGCTGGTCGCCCTTTATTATTTACATCGCCACATAATTTGCTTGTAACCGAATATGAACGTGTAAATACCTGGGAGGAGGTAGCGGGGTTATTACTATAATATTAATCATAGGGGTCGACTTAAGTCGACGCCCATGAATGCAATTAGTTAATATAATCCTAAAAATTAAATTCGCCTACCAGGTTTCCGCCGCTACTTCCAGCCGCCATAGGCAATACAATTACTTTTCTTTGTTGTTTACCTGTGGCATATCGGGTATAAATCTCGGCAGTTACGGTTGTTGGTCCGCTAATGTTAATCTGCCTATCACCGTAATAGTTAACTTCGATTTTATATTTTCCCTTTATTGCTTTTTTAATCATAAATTGTTCAGGGCCATAACCTGATGTAAAATCGTTGCTGATCCTGCCACCTATTTTTGTTCTCGAATTTCCATAAAATCCTTTTTCACCAGTTGGGTCGGTTAGCCATAGATCGATATCAGTATCATTCTTATTCCAGTTGAGCACCACGCGCACATCTACTGGCAAAGGCTGGATTAACCTTTTATCAATCCCTTTGGTACTTAAGCTATTGTTATGTTTTGCAATCAGGTTATTGATTTCGGATATCACAATCTCCTCGATTCCTTGATCTCGATCGGCAATCTGACTGTTATAACTTTGGGTAAGTACCTTATATAAATGATCAAGCGCAGCCTGGTATTGCCCATTATCTGCTAGTGCCAAAGCATAATCGCGGTAACTCTGCGCATCCATAGGCCTCCATTGCAAAACCTTCTGCGTAATAAAAAGTTCATCTTTATAATTTCCGGTCTGCTTTAATTTATAGGCCAAAGTTTTATATAAATCGGCATTTTCGAGGTCCAGATCGGCAATATTACTTAAAATGGTGAGTGCCTTAACACTATCTTTCTGCTGATAAAACCAATTGGCCACATCAAAATAAAACATTGGTGTTGAAATGTATTTCGAGCGCATTTTCAAATAAGCCGGATAAGCACTGTCTGGTTTTCCAACCAGGTTTTTCATATAATCTTTATCACTTTTAAATTCGGGGATAACGATGGCGGGCTGGGTTTCTACCGTTCCTGTGGATCGTGTAATATTAAGCCCCGCTAATTTTCCCTGCAACAGACTCATTATTTCATTTGATGAACCTCGTTGTAAATCTTTTCCACTAACGGTTACTGCTGAGCCTGTAACGGATGATTTTCGCTGAGTACCGTATCCCACGACCACAACTTCATTAAGGGCGTTGTTTTCGCTAGTGGCCAATTCCTGCTTCGCAGCCGCAGCTGGCATTCTCATCTGACTTGCCGATTCTGCTCTTCTTCTCTCGCGTACTTGCTCAGCAACAAGCGCGCTTCTTCTTCCTTCGCCAACTGGATCAGAAATTGCAATATTGCCTGTGGGATCTCCATTTACATCCCTTTGCCCTGGATCAGGATATCTCTCTTCCCTCTTTCCTGGTTCTTTATAGTAGAAATCGGTATTCCACCAGGTTTTCAGTTCTTTGGTCATTGCTATCGCAGCATTGATTAAATCCTGCTTACGTTCCAGAATTGCTGTTCTGCGCTGCTTTAAAGCCGCATTGTAGGCCTGTTGCAATTCAACAGGAGGCACAATATCATAACGCAGGTAATCATCAAGATTTTCTAACACGATGAGGCTGGTATTACGGGTAACGATGCCAAACTGTTTACTCAAAACACTAATATCATCCTTATTATCCTCATATTGAATGTCCATTTCAGTAATTTTCTTCTGTGCCCAAACGCGGCTAACATCAATACTGCTCAAAGTATGCTCCGTAGCATTTAACCGAACAACCTGTTCTGAAACAACAGTATTTCCAAAACCAAACTGCAACGTAAATTCCGTATTAAACGCATTCATAATACCGGCCAGCGAAAAATGCCCGTTTACGGTTACTTTCATTGAAGGATAAGTCTGCCTTACATCTACTCCATTTTTAATCCCTAAAAACTGAAGGTTTTGCTGATTCAATTGTTTAAAAGCCTCAGCAACCGAGGTGGAATTGAGGTTTACAAATTGTCCGCCGGTTTTCATACTGATAAATTTCAAGGTGCTATAATCAGCTTTAAACGCTGTGTTGATACAATGAACCGGTTTATTTAAGCTAACCGTATTTTTTCCGAATGTCGAAAGTCCATCAGTAAATAAAATATATTCGTCGGCCTGCAGGCTTTTAGTGTTTATGGCGCTGAAATTTGTTCCCCCATCATACACTAGATTCTTCAGTTTATCTTTTAACTGTGTCCAGTTACCATTTGAGATGACAAAAGTGCCTGCGTTTTTAAAACCATTATTAACCAAGCCTAACTGGATGGTTAAATTTTGTTTTTGCCTGATGATTAAATCCAGCAGTTCTATTTCCTTCTCGGTATTGCGCTGCAGACCACTTAAAGATGTATCCCAGATTAAACCAATTTGGTTAGCCCACTGCTTTTGACGGCTTTCAGTTTTAGGAAAAACATTAACCAGAAAATAATAACCTGTTGATGCTTTTTGCATTTGCACTTCTGTCAGATCATTTCTCTTTGGAAGATTAATAGTCAAACCATTTTTAGGCTGATAGTTGGTTTTATCGATCTGTCCAACATAGGTATTTCCATTGGCTTTTAAGTCAAAGCTGCCGTCTGGCTGTTCACCAAGTTCTGGTTTTATGATACTTTCAAAAACGGTAGTTTTTAACGAAAATTTTTCAATGGCCTGGTTATAATCTAATGGCAAATGATATTTTAAAACATTCTTATTATTAAAACTTAACTCTTCTTCATAACCTACAGTTATGGTTCTATTGCCATTTGCAGGTAGGGGATAAATCCTGGTACGGAAATTATTTCCTTCAACTTTTTCCAACAAGCCCGGATCTATCCTACGGCGTTCAATACTTTCGAAAACCTCCGTTGCTTTCGCTTTTTCTACCGGAACAGCCTCACGCATCTTTCCGTTTATATCTAAAGCATAACGGCTAATGCTTACTCCTTCGGGCATAGGGAATGTTAATTCGCCCTCTAAAATTCGGTTACTGTTATTGTGGAAGGTCATCGTCATTACCGTTTTAGCAATATTTCCGGTAATCTGCACATCAATATTTAACTTTTTAAGTTTAACAGCATCTTTTTGCTCGCTGGTTTCGGCTTGCTGCACCTTTAAAACAGGCATTTGCGCCTGAACAAAAAATATGGCCAATAATAGGGGAAGGGTGAGTAAGGTTTTAGATGGTCTCATAATGGTAATTTTAAATAGTGATGCAAAACCATTGGTAATTACATAAATTTATTTTCGAAGCTTCATCTTTTTTTGGTTTTGGAAGTAAAAAAACTCTTTTAGAAATATAAAATGGGCTTTTCAAAAAAAATGTAACATTTCTAAAAAAAATTGTTCTAATTATTAAAACTGAAACTATGTTAGTAACCACAACGCCTTCAGTTGAGGGCAGAAAAATCGTAAAATATATAGGTCTTGTTACTGGAGAAACAATTATTGGCGCAAATATTTTTAAAGATTTATTTGCTGGCATAACAGATATAGTAGGGGGCAGATCGAGCTCTTATGAACGCGTTTTACGAGAGGGAAAAGATACAGCAGTTAACGAAATGCAACAGTATGCAGCCGCATTAGGCGCAAACGCAATTGTTGGTGTAGATTTAGATTATGAAACGGTAGGCAGCGGTGGCAGCATGTTAATGGTGAGCGCCAATGGTACAGCTGTAATTTTAGAAGATTAAGAAATTTGCTTATTGCGAAAACTAAGCAAAAACAAGAAAGTCTTTCCGGTGCGGGAAAGACTTTTCTTTTTATATCCTGTTTTTCGATTAAAACGAAAGTATATCGATTAATTTAAGCCATTTAGAGCTCACTTTTTCTGCATTAATGTGTTTAATGGCATGATCAAAAGGAGTAAAAACAATTTCACGGTTAATCTGGCCAGCCATAACACCGCTTTCGCCATTAATTAAACCCTCTACAGCAGCAACACCTAAGCGGCTCGCCAGCACACGATCCATACAGGTCGGTTTTCCACCACGCTGAATGTGCCCTAAAACTGAAACTTTAGTATCGTAATGCGGGTAYTTTTCCTGCAGAATTTCGCCAACCTTAAATGCGCCACCGGTATCATCACCTTCAGCAACGATAATAATTTTCGAGGCTTTATCTTTAYGGCTATGCTCCAGTTTATGCAAAATGTCGTTTGCATTCATGTTTGCTTCCGGAATCATAATGGCTTCGGCACCAACACCAATTCCACTTCTTAAAGCAATTAACCCGGAGTCGCGGCCCATTACCTCCACTATAAAAAGCCTGTCGTGCGATTCGGCTGTATCTCTGATCCTATCCACCGCATCGATAACAGTATTAATGGCAGAGTCGTAACCAATGGTAAAATCTGTTCCGGCTAAATCGTTATCAATAGTGCCAGGCAAACCAACAATTGGGAAATCGAACTCTTTTGAAAAAATATTTGCGCCTGTAAATGTTCCGTCACCACCAATTACAACCAAKGCATCAATTCCATTGGCTTTTAGGTTTTCGTAAGCTGTTTTTCTGCCCTCAACGGTTTTAAAAGCTTCGCTGCGTGCGGTTTTTAAAATGGTTCCTCCGCGCTGGATAATATTTGCTACAGATTTGCGGTCCATAGGGATAAAATCATTGTTGATCAACCCTTCGTACCCACGGATAAACCCGGTTACTTCAATATCATAATAAATTGAGGCCCTTACTACAGCCCTGATTGCGGCATTCATGCCTGGCGAATCTCCGCCAGAGGTTAAAACACCAATATTCTTAATCTTATTCATTTGTTTGTTTCTTGGCAAATTCTGATAATCCATTGTCCAGATATTGCAAATATTTATCTATATTAAATTCTACTCCGATAGGAGGCGAAACTAATTCTTTTTCATCAGTACCCAAAAGTACATAATATGGTTGCGAAATGGTATTAAATCTTTCGGCCTGCAAATGTTTAAATTTTTTACCGACTGTATTCACTTTTGTGCCTAAAATTTTAGAATCAAATTGTTCAGCAACTGGTAAATCAGTTTTATCATCCGTGTAAAGCGACACAACAATATAGTCTTCTTTCAATTTTTTAAGCACTCTCGGGTCAGACCAAACTCTTGCCTCCATTTCGCGGCAATTTACACAGCCGTGGCCTGTAAAATCAAGGAATAACGGTTTTTTTACCTCCTTTGCATAAGCCAACGCTTCCTGGTAATCAAAAAATCCATCAATATTATGCGGAATGTGCAGGAATTCTGAATATTTCCGCTTTGGGTGGCTAGGAGTATTGGCTTGACTGGCGCCACCACCACTATCTTGTCCGATTACAAAATCCTGGGTTGACAAAGGCGGCACCAATGCGCTTACCCCTTTTAAAGGTGCGCCGAATAGTCCTGGCACTAAATATAATGCAAATACGAAAGTTGCTGTTGCAATAAATAATCTAGTCACAGAAACATAGGGAAGATCACTATCGTGAGAAAATTTGATTTTTCCCAATAAATAAACACCTAAGATTAACGCAAGTACAATCCAAATGGCCAAGAAAATCTCTCTATCCAATATGCCCCAGTGATAAGC
>NZ_JBFTQI010000163.1:0-9137 GCF_056398925.1 Pedobacter sp. 01T416_2 | reverse complement strand
GGTTAAAACAGCTGCATCACACCGTGTTCTGGCTATGCGCCGTGGTGAGAAGGAACTGATTTTGAGATTAGACGCCCTTCCGCCAGCGGAAGATGCCATTGCTATTTTAGAGAACCAGTTTATTTTAGGCAATAATGCAGCTTCAAAGCAGGTTCAACAGGCTTTAGAAGATGGCTATAAACGTTTGCTGGAACCGGCCATGGAAACCGAACTTCGTGTATTTACCAAACAGAAAGCGGATGAAGAAGCCATTCGGGTTTTTGCCGAAAATGCGCGTCAATTGTTATTGGCAGCTCCAATGGGACAAAAAAATGTACTGGCTATCGATCCAGGTTTCCGTACCGGTTGTAAAGTGGTTTGTTTAGATAAACAAGGTCAACTGTTAGAGAATACAGCCATTTATCCGCATACCGGACAAGGTAATGTGAAAAATGCCGAATTTACTATCCAACAGCTTTGTGAAAAACATAATGTTGAAGCTATTGCCATTGGTAACGGTACCGCAGGAAGAGAAACTGAAGCGTTTGTTCGTGCGTTAAATTTACCGCATATCACCATTGTGATGGTTAATGAAAGCGGCGCTTCGATTTATTCGGCTTCGGAAGTGGCCAGAGAAGAGTTCCCTACACAGGATATTACCGTACGGGGAGCGGTTTCAATCGGTCGCCGTTTAATGGATCCATTGGCCGAATTGGTAAAAATAGATCCAAAATCTATCGGTGTTGGTCAATACCAACACGATGTTGATCAGAATAAATTACAGGCAAGTTTGGACGATACGGTAATCAGTGCGGTAAATGCTGTTGGTGTAGAATTAAACACGGCCTCAAAGCAGATCTTAGCCTATGTTTCTGGCTTGGGCCCAACTTTAGCACAAAATATTGTAGACTATAGAAATACGCATGGTGCTTTTAAAAACCGTGAAAGTTTGAAAAAAGTACCTCGTTTGGGCGATAAAGCCTACGAGCAGGCAGCAGGCTTCCTGCGCATCCGCAATGCAGAAAATGTTTTGGATACCAGTGGTGTACACCCTGAGCGTTATGCCGTAGTAGATAAAATGGCGAAAGATCTTGGCACTACCGTTTCCGCTTTAATGAAAGATACGCAACTGCAAAAACAGATTAAACCTCAGCAATATGTAACCGAAGAAATTGGCTTACCAACATTAACGGATATTTTAAAAGAACTTGCAAAACCCGGCCGCGATCCACGTGAACAGTTTGAAGCTTTTAGCTTTACCGATGGCGTGAATGAGGTTTCAGATTTAAGAGTGGGCATGAAGCTCCCTGGAATTGTAACCAACATCACTAATTTCGGCGCCTTTGTTGATATCGGCGTACACCAGGATGGTTTGGTTCACACTAGTCAGCTGGCTAACCGCTTTGTGGCTAACCCAAATGATGTGGTTAAAGTACACCAAAAGGTAGAAGTTACGGTAATGGAAGTTGATGCAGCACGCAAAAGAATTTCACTATCGATGAAAACTGAAACCAGTCCGAAGTCAGAAGTCCGTAATCGGGAATCTAAGGAGCATAAACCGAAACAAGATTTTAAACAGAATAATAGTAAATCCAATTTCAAGCCACGTAATGAGCCCAAAGACGCTGATGGCGATCTGCAGGAAAAATTAGCAAAGCTGAAAGGGATGTTTAAATAATTTCCATCGATTGTCATACTGAGCCTGTCGAAGTATTTAAGGAGTCTTCGACAGGCTCAGACTGACATGTATAAATTACTGTTTCTCAAACTCCAACCTTTTCTTCGGTAAGCTTTCAGGATAATTTCTTTGAATAAACGAGATCATAGCTTCCCTTACATAGCAGCGTAAATCGAAAGCCCTTGAAGAATTAGAAGCACTCATCAGAAATCGGACTTCGATGGTGCCATCTTTTGTACTATCGGTAACCTGCACCACGTTTACTCGCTTGTCCCAGAGC
Source organism: Pedobacter sp. 01T416_2 (assembly GCF_056398925.1). Lineage (NCBI taxonomy): Bacteria > Pseudomonadati > Bacteroidota > Sphingobacteriia > Sphingobacteriales > Sphingobacteriaceae > Pedobacter > Pedobacter sp. 01T416_2. Next base: position 7,200 of record NZ_JBFTQI010000163.1, on the reverse strand, counting down.
GGGTTAGCATTCAATAGCCTGGATAATTCTTGTCGCATCGGTTCAATAGGGATCGTATAATCCAGGTATAAAAAAACAGTTCCAAGTAGATCGGCGGAAACACGGGTCCAGTTTTGAAAAGGCTTTTCGATGAAATAAGTAATTGGTAAGATTAACCGCCGTTGATCCMAGATATTAACCACCACATAGGTTAAAGTAATCTCCTCTACCTTACCCCATTCGCCTTCCACAATCAAAACATCATCAATCCTGATCGGTTGGGTAAAGGCAATCTGAAAACCTGCCAATAAATTCCCGAGCGACTTCTGTGCTGCAAAGCCTATAATAATTCCGCCGATACCTACCCCGGTAAGCAGCCCAGCTCCAATTTTGCGCATACTTTCAAAACTCAATAAAATAATAGCAGCAGTAATTAAAATAATAAGCGAAACAATAAACTTTCGAACAAACTGCAACTGCGTTCTGATTTTACGTTCTTTTAGGTTATTTTCTTTGTTTAGATCATATTTCAGGTAGAAATAATCTTCCAAAACGTTAATTGTCCTCACCAAAATAAGCGCAAAAGTAATCGTCAGGGCAATTTCTAATATCTTGGTTATTGGGAGACGATATGTTGGCGTCATCTCCATCAGCGTTAACGAGAAGTTAAGGAACAATAAGGGGATAAAAATAGCTACAGGTCTCCTCAAATGCTTTACTGTCGATTTTATAATGATAAAATCCCACCAACGCGAAAGCAGGATGAAAGTTTTGTGAATGATAAACTTGATGAAAATACCAAGAGATACCGCTATTAATCCAATAATGAGATTCTTAAAAAACAAAGGAATTGGATAACCGAAARTCTGGTCGATATACTGCATAAACGAAATTTATGGTTAATAAATACGGCGATCAGCCAATGGATATTCTTATAACAGCTATATTTTTGGATTGTTTGCCAACAGAAAACTAAGAGCCGCAAATAAATTATTTACATTAGCATTTTGTAGATCTTCAAAAAAGAAAAGATGGATTTTTTCGATGCCAAAAGTATATTTTTCACGGTTCTTGAATATAAAATGAGCTATCTGGAATTCTTCGCGGTGATTACGGGGATTATTTCAGTTATTCTTTCAGCAAAAGCCAGCGTTTGGAGCTGGCCCGCTGGCATTGTTAATGTATTTTTATCAGCCTTTTTATATTACCAAAACCAGCTTTACCCCGATATGTTTTTGATGGCTTTCTTTTTTATAACCAACATTATCGGCTGGTGGCGATGGACAAATCCAAAACCAGAAGAAGAAGACAAAAACAAAGAACTTAAAATTAGTTTTATGCCTGTAAGGCAATTTTTAACCCTACTGACTATAGGTATTGTTGGCACATTGCTGATGGGTACCCTGGCCAGTCAGCTCCACAATTGGCTTCCGCTACTCTTCAACCTGCCAAGTGCTTATCCTTTTATCGATTCATTTATTTTTGTAATGAGTGTAATCACCACTTTTCTAATGATCCAGAAAAGAGTAGAATGTTGGATTATCTGGCTGATTATCGATATTGTAGCCACTTACCTATACTTTTTAAAAGGTATCAAGTTTATGGGGGTAGAATATTTCATCTTCACCATTATTGCTGCTTTTGCATTGTGGCATTGGATAAAAGAATATAGAAGCTATACTAAAACGGCATGAAAAGAGGCTTAGTGATTGGCAAATTTATGCCGATTCATAATGGGCATATTGCATTGATTAACTTCGCTGCTTCACAATGTGATGAGCTGATTGTATCAATGAGTTTTACTCCTGAGGACAAGATTGATCCGGTTTTACGTTTTGAATGGATCAAAGAGATTTTTAAGGATCAAGCCAACATCAAACCAGCCATTATTGCTGATAATTTTGATGATGAAAACCTGTCTGTAAATGAAAGGACAAATATTTGGGCGATCAGGATGCGGGAGGTATATCCAAAAATTGATATTCTTTTTAGCTCCGAGTTTTATGGAGAACCATTTGCCTTCAATTTACAAGCAGAACACATCTTATTTGACGAACCAAGAAAATCCATCCCCGTTTCAGCAACCCTAATCAGAAACCATCCGTTTCAACATTGGGAATTTATTCCAAAAGAAGTCCGGCCATATTTTGTAAAGAAGATTTGCTTCTATGGACCAGAAAGTACTGGGAAATCGACCATGGTCGAAAAAATGGCTATGCATTATCAAACTACCTTCGTTCCGGAAGTTGCGCGCGAATTAATCAGCTCGAACGATATCACAATTCATGATATTATCAAAATCGGGACAGCACAAACTGAAAGGGTAAAAGAAAAAACCAACGTTGCCAATAAGATTGTTTTTTGCGATACCGATCTGATTACCACAAAAATTTATTCGCAATATTACCTGAACGAAGTTCCACAGATCCTAAATGACCTGGAAAACGAAATCTGTTATGATTTATATTTCCTATTAGATATTGGTGTAGAATGGGTAGCTGATCATCTCCGTGATTTTGGAGATAGGCGGCTGGAAATGTTTAATCTGTTTAAGGATGAGCTCGAAAAACGTGGAATAAACTATATTCAGATCAGTGGTAATTATAGAGAGCGGGAAGAAAAGATCAAAAAGATTATTGATTCAATTTTGGTTTAAAGAATCTTTTTTTTTGTATCTTCAATTCAAATCCAAAAATGATATGACAGCTAAACAAGTGCTTCCTATCATCCCTGACAATATTGTAGTTAATAAAATTTACGAGCTAAGAGGTCTTAAAGTGATGCTCGATAGCGATCTGGCGGAGCTTTATGGTGTAGAAACTAAACGCCTCAATGAGCAAGTTGGCAGAAATCCAGATAGATTTCCCGAAGATTTCATGTTTCAACTTACTGATGAGGAATGGTTAAACTTGAAGTCGCAAATTGCGACTTCAAGTTGGGGAGGAAGAAGAAAACTCCCGTTTGTTTTTACCGAACATGGTATACTAATGCTTTCGAGTGTATTAAACAGCAGGCAAGCTATTCAGATGAATATTCAAATTGTAAGGATTTTCTCCCGTATCCGTCAATTTATTGTTGATAATGGCGAGCTCAAACTTGAAATCGAAGAGATTAAAAAGACGCTGAATAATCATGATAAAAACATCGAATTAGTTTTTACCTACTTGGATAGACTCATCGATAAGAAAATTGGACCGAGAAAAAGGATTGGTTATATGCCTGATGATTTATAATAGATTAAATATTTGTGCACTTTACCCATAACCTTTAATAATTTGTACTAGCCCGGATTTTTTAAACGGGATTGCAGCGATATCCTTTTTTGTTTTTTGCTTTGACAAATTAATAGCACCGAGGCGAGAAATTTGTTAAAGCTTAAAAAAAACAAAAAAAGATTTAGCGTAAAGCCCGGCTGAAACCAATCAAAGARTTTCTGGCTTTGCTTTCCACAACCTCAAAAAGATACAGCTTATTAGATGCTGAAATAAATTCAGCATGACGTCCGCCAGATAAAAACCGCAAACTTTTTTCAATCAACTATTTGAYAATAAAAGTATTCTATCTATCTTTGCAGTCCCAAATTTAATGGGAATAATAAATTGTTTAATAAATTAAATACAAGCAAGTGAATACGTTAAGTTACAAAACTGTCTCGGCCAATGCGAAAACTGTTAACAAACAGTGGATTGTTGTTGATGCGCAAGGCGAGATTTTGGGGCGCTTGTCATCGAAGATCGCTATGATCATCCGTGGTAAAAACAAGCCTGAGTACACCCCACACGTAGATTGCGGCGATAACGTAATTGTTATCAATGCAGACAAGGTTAAATTGACAGGAAACAAATTCAGCGAAAAGCAATATGTTTCTTATACTGGTTATCCAGGTGGTCAACGTTTTATTTCTCCTAAGGAGTTAATGGCGAAACACCCTCAACGTGTAATCGAGAAAGCGGTACGTGGTATGTTACCGAAAACTAAATTGGGTAAAAAATTATACACCAATCTTTTTGTGTATGCTGGTGAAACTCACCCTCATGCAGCTCAATCTCCAAAAACCATTAAACTTTAAGAAATGTCAGTTACTAACACTTCAGGAAGAAGAAAAACAGCTGTTGCACGTATCTACTTAAAAGATGGTGCTGGCGCAATTACCGTTAACGGTAAAGATCACAAAGTATATTTCCCAACTTTACCTTTGCAATATATCGTAAACCAAAGTTTAGAAGTTTCTGAACTTGTAGGTCGTTATGATATCACTGTAAATGTACAGGGTGGTGGAGTAAAAGGACAAGCAGAAGCTGTTCGTTTAGCTATTGCTAAAGCGATTGTTGAACTAGATGCGGAGAAAAAACCTGCATTACGTGCTAAAGGACTAATGACGCGTGATATGCGTATGGTTGAGCGTAAGAAACCAGGACGTGCTAAAGCTCGTAAGAAATTCCAATTCAGTAAACGTTAATCACAGGAGGCAAAGACAATGGCAAGAACAACTTATCAAGACTTATTGGATGCAGGTGTACACTTTGGTCACCTTACCCGTAAATGGAAYCCAAAAATGGCKCCTTACATTTTCATGGAGCGYAATGGWATYCACATTATAGATTTAAATAAAACTTTAACYAAAACTGAAGAAGCTGCGGCTGCGATTAAACAAATCGTAAAATCAGGACGTAAAGTATTATTTGTTTCAACAAAAAAACAAGCAAAAGGAATCGTAGCTGAACAAGCTAAAAAAGTAAACATGCCTTTCGTAACCGAGCGTTGGTTAGGTGGTATGTTAACTAACTTTGCTACTGTTCGCAAGTCAATCAAAAAGATGTCTAACATCGATAAAATGACTAAAGACGGCACTTATTCGATCTTATCTAAAAAAGAGCGTTTAATGATTCAACGTGAGCGTATTAAATTAGAATCACTTTTAGGTGGTATTGCTGATTTAAACCGTTTACCTGCAGCTTTATTCTTAATTGATGTTAAGAAAGAACACATCGCAGTTACTGAAGCGTTAAAATTAAACATCCCTACTTTTGCGATGGTTGATACTAACTCTGATCCTTCTAACATCGATTTCCCTATCCCGGCGAATGATGATGCTACAAAATCAATCTCTTTAATTACTGATGTAATTATCAAAGCTATTGAAGAAGGTTTAGATGAGCGTAAACGCGAAAAAGATGATGAAGCTGAAAAAGAAGCAGTAGCAGCGAAAGTTGCAGCTGATGCACCTGAATCAAAAGAGCCTAGAGCAGCTGGTGAAAAAAGACCAACTACTAAAAAGGTAACTGCTGAAGCAGAAGTTGAAGCTCCTTCATCAGAAGAAACTAAAACAGAAGAATAGTAATATTTTTTAATTGCAGGTTACTGGTTTCAGGTTTTAAGTTGACTTAACATGAGTTTAACTTGGCGCTTGTAACTTGTAACCTGTAATTGTTATAACAAGATTGTAAAATTTAAAAAAGGAAATAAAATGTCTACAGTACAAATTACTGCCGCTGATGTAAATAAACTACGCCAACAAACTGGTGCTGGTATGATGGATTGCAAAAAAGCATTATTAGAAGCTAATGGCGATTTCGAAGCTGCTGTTGATTTATTGCGCAAAAAAGGTCAAAAAGTATCTGCCGCTCGTTCTGGCAATGCTACATCTGAAGGCCTAGTATCAATCAATGTTTCAGCGGATGGCACAAATGGTAAATTAGTTGCTTTAGCTTGTGAAACTGAGCCAGTTTCTAAAGTTGAGGATTTCCGTAACCTGGCTCAAGCCGTTTTAGCTGCTGCAGTTGCCAACAATYCTGCTACGACTGAAGAATTATCAGCGATTACTTTGGAAGATGGACGTACAGTTGCCGAAACCATAACTGAACTAACCGGTAAAATCGGAGAGAAAATCGTTATTCAAGAGTACGCAAATATATCTGGCGAGAAAATCGTTTCTTATATCCACTCTAATGGTAAAATGGGTGTTTTAGTGGTATTTGAAGGCGCTAATGGTGCAGATATTACTGAAGCTGGTAAAGATGTTGCTATGCAAATTGCTGCAATGAACCCAGTTGCTGTTGATAAAGACGGTGTTGACCCTGCTACTATCGAACGTGAAATCGAGATTGCTAAAGACGTTATCCGTCAAGAAGGCAAACCAGAAGAAATGGTTGAGAAAATTGCTGCTGGTAAATTGAATAAATTCTACAAAGACAGTACTTTATTAAACCAGGAGTTTGTTAAAGATAGTTCTATCGATGTGCGTAAATATTTAGATAACACTTCTAAAGGTTTAACAGTATCTGCTTTCAAACGTGTACAATTAGGTGCATAAGCATTTATAAATAATATAAAAAAAGTCCTGATGAAAATCAGGACTTTTTTTATGCCTTATATTCCAATAATTTCCGGCATTTCGACTGAAACGCAGTGAAATGGAGAGATCTATCAAGATAGATTTAGCTTCGCTGAGCACTTCGTGGTTCTCGACTAATTGCACTCCGCTCGAAATGACGACCTACTTAGGTGTCTACTTTCTAAGTGCAGTATAAGCGCCCACTTCCTTACCAGAATCATCGAGCATGCTCGCCACGAGTTTATTTCTATCTGCTTTTATTTTGGTAATTGTTCTTGTTCCTGTCCTTGGCCCGCCACCAATAATTAAAGGGTAATGGTTTAATGCTTTATCGGGCTGGTGCACCATGTACTTATGGGTATGACCACTTAAAACCAAATCAACTTTACCTTGATTCAACAACGGCTCAAATAGCTCAGTACAATGTTTTGGCCCATGTGCATCGCCCGAAAAGCGTGGTGGAATATGCATCAATACAACTCTAAACGGTGCTTTTTTAAATTCCCTTGAATTTATTTCTGTTTTCAGCCATTCAGCCTGTTGAACTCTATAATCATCRAAATCTACAATACCGGCATATACTGGATGCGCATCTTCTTTATCTTCACCAGTATCTAAAATTACAAAGCGAACAGGCCCCAAGGTAAAAGCTGCATGGCCAATATGCATATAATACTGCGGAAATTCGCGTGCAAATTTACCACGTGTTTCGTGATTGCCCCTTACGTAGATAAAAGGTGTACGCTTTGCAAAATTATCTACACAGGGTTGCAGCATATGTTCGATAATTTGTTTCTCATCGGTTTGATAATCAAATATATCTCCATTAAAGAAAATAAAATCTTGATTTTTCTCCGGAACAAGCCCCAACAAATGAGGGATTGATT
>NZ_JBFTQI010000162.1:0-9155 GCF_056398925.1 Pedobacter sp. 01T416_2 | reverse complement strand
GTATTATGATCTCCAGTTAGAAGCTTTTCATCTGTATCAATTACAAGATCTTCAATTTTCTTTACGCTTTTAATATACTGTTCATTAAATGGGATGGTTGACTTAGAAAACGTTTTGGTTAATTTTTCAAACCCGACTGTTTCAATAACAATATTGGATCCTATCTGTAATGCAGCAAAACGCCCAATCCCCTTTCCACCTTTTTTTGATGAATCTCCAAAATCCAAAAGTTTATCTTGAATATCCTCTAGGTATACACCCACTCCATCATCTTTTAATTCTATCTTTCTAATTGGAGTAGCTGAAAGTTCATTATCTTTAGGATAATCAATCGTAATGCTGATATTTTGAGCATGGGCCTGGATTGAATTATTTATAAGTTCGCAAAACGCAAGGAAAGTGCTTTGGTATTGCGTGAATAAATCATGTAGTAGCTGTGTTGTAGCAGATACTTTTCTTTTCATAACTGATCTGAGCATTAATCTACTAATTTAAGTTTAAATCTTGGACAACTGAAATAAATGAGATGATTAGCAATACATTCACCTTTTATGCATTAAAATTATTTCTTTCGATAATATTCCAGCACCCGTTTCACAAAGATTTCCATCCGGTTCTTTAAATCCTCAATCTGCACGAATGCAGCTTCAATGCCCTCCTTAGGATCCTTTACCTTTAACCTGCTATAGCGTTTCAGGTCTCCAGTAGTGATATTCTCTTCATTTTTTTTGAACTCTTCGGGTGTCTGCCAGCGTTTAATTTCAGGATCATAGATCCATAGCCTCTTACTCACCGCCTCATCATAAATAGGACGGTAATTTGCATTTGGAGCACTCTGGTAATTTCCCATGCGGCGGCTCTGCTCAGCAATAAACCCACCGTTACCCTGCAAATCTTTAGGCTTCATTTTACTAATATTTTTAGCAAACTTAAATCCTTTATCCCACTTTTCAAAATCTTTTTCTACACCTCGTGCGCATAAGCGCCGCCCGTCTGCTGCGCAGCAGCAGCGGGCGGCCCGCGGTTTTCACGGGCTAAAAAAACGGCCAGCCCCAAAGGCTGACCGCTATCAAAAATTAAATCCACCTAATTCAGCGCATCCGCCCCCATCTTTGCAAATGCCGTACAGAGATCAAAAGCCGTTTGGTTGTGCTTCAAACCTGTACCGTACATAATGGATTTAAACTTGCTTTCATCATCCTTATAATTTCTTAAGTTTTGATGGTATCCCGTAACCGCATTATAAGCCCCGAACAAAGTACCTTTTGTGGTTTCCATTTGCTGGGTGGGGCTGCTTAATGCATATTCCAGAACCTGCTCCACCGTATTTTGATAAAAGGTAGAAAGTCCGTCCTCCCTGCCATTCCGTACCGCCTCCAAAGTTTCGCAGTTCGGTACCACAGCAACCTGTATCAACTGCTTTAGGTATTTATCAGTAATTTTTACCCTGCTCCAGCGGTTAAATAATCCTTCCATCTCATTTGCCAATAGATTGGAAATCCCCAAAAGTTTGTGCGCTTCCCTCAACCTGTCTACCGCTCCCGCGGTATGCTTGATGCGCATACAACCCGTCAGATTCTTCATTGCCGCATTCAAAGTATTTTGGCAACATATGCGGATCGGTGTAAACGCAGCAGTTATACTTCCGCTCCCATCATGGGTGGTGGAAAGAAAAAGGTATTTTTCTATACAGTCGTTCCGCCCCACACGGATATAGTCGGGCAGTTTAGCCGTGATAAATGTACGTTCACCTTTGCCAAGACAGCCCGCAGTTTCATATTTTATACCCTCACCACCGTCAACAATCGCATCAAAAAAAGCAAAGGCATCAACATTCTGTACAATCTTGTAATCCCTGCCCACCACGCCCAAAACTTCCTGCGTGTCTGCACGGACGGTTGCAAAAGCATTCGGCACCAAAAGACCTTCATTCCCACCGCCCAGATAAACTGTATTGGGAAAATCCAGCAGATCCATCGCCAAGGCATTCGGCGTAAACAGAGGCCGTTTTTCTACCGCAAAATCAAGCCCTGCAAATTTTATCGCTTCGCTACTCTTCGGATAGTCCTCCACGATTGTACCCAGCCCATGCCAGGCCTTTTCCCGAACACTGAAAAAGCTGTGCTTTCCCGTGTTTTTATTATAATTAATCTGATGTGCCATTTTCTTTTGGTTTTGGTTCAACATTGGTGATCATCGAAAGACTGACCTTGAAGAATCCCACATTCTTCGTATTGGTCAGCAAACAGCTCCCCTGTGCTAAAATCTCATTCATCGTATCTTCAATATTTTCGTGCGGCGTGCTGACCACAGCCCGCAGCACGATAAAAACATGTTCCATTTTCATTGTATCTACTATTAAAATCTAAAAAATCATTGCCCCCGAAAAACGGGGGCAACAATAATTAAGCAGGGACAACCATTTCGCCCTCAATCTCCGAAAGCCTGCCCACACAAAGCATTCTGACACGCTCGGCAACCTCTTTGATGATAAAAGGGTTTTTGGTCTTGAACTCATTCCCCTTGTCATCCTCAATCATTAGTTCACAGCGTTGGTGCTGGCCGATACCCGTTTCCTCCGCATCCTCCAACTGTTTCACCTCAAACTCCTCCAAAGTCGTAATGGTCTCAACCAATTTATCCCTTTGGATTTTTTTGCGGTGCAGGCTCTCCACCATTTTTAAAACCTGCTCCAGATTCATCGCAGGCTTTTGCTCCGCCAACTGTTCTTTGATCTCCGTCTTGGTCGGCTCCTGCTTCACCTCCGTCCCTTTTACTTCTTCCTTTTTTGCCTCTCCATTAACAGCACCGTTAATTTCCTTATCATCCTTTTTCGCCCCCGCACCTCTTCCATTGCTCCCATCCTGGGCAACTTTTACTCCTGCACTATCCGCTTTTGGCGTACCTGTTAACTGACCGTTTGATTTTCCGTTCTCGATTAAATTCGTTTTCATGATTTTTTGATTTAAATAATTGTTTAAAATGATTCCTATAACATCCCCTATCGGGGAAACTGCTTTAAGCCGTGGCGCATCCTGCGCCATGCGAGGCCTTTGGGCTGTGGGTGGGCTTCTACCGTTTAATTTTTCCATGGGCTAATAATTTATGTCAGTCGGCAGGAGCCTCCTGTCCTTTTGATAAGCCCCTCACCTGACTACGGTCCTGTTTTCAAGACAAGGCTCTGCCGAAAAAAAAACCTCGAGAGCGAAGCGAGCAGGGAAGATTTTTTTCGAGCAGACCCCGCAGGGGCCCGGCCTTGACGGAAACAGGATTGTTCAGAAATTTGCTTCTCCAAAAGGGCAGAGTGGTACCCACGATCACCTCAGAAAAGATAACCCATAGAAAAAAGAAAGCGGAAAGCGGAAAAGATCAGCTACCGCTCAACGTTAAGGAATTATCCATTATGCGGATGCTCAGAAGTAATGCTGGGCGAAACGCCTGATCGGACCTCGGCCAGCACAGGATGATCCGCCATCTCCGGATAGATCCCCTCCAGCCCCGACATCATCCGTATAAAATCCTCCTTCTTACCGTCCATTTCCCCGATCAAATCAAAACACTTGCTCACCTCATCCATCACATCATCTGCCATTCCCACACTTTGCACACTAGCCATGCGTTCCGCAGGCTCCACATTTTCCGCATTCCCTGATCGGTCAAAAACCAGCTCCGACATTCGCACCTCCTGAACCCCGGCCTCCAACCTCACCTTTCCCATCACATCAGCCACACCACCACTGGAAACAGCAGCCGTACCATTCCCTCCAGGTTCCCCACGGGCCCGGCACCAAACTTTTAAGAAATAAAAAAGAAGCCCGACCGAACAGATGCCCATCAGGCAGGCGGCAACAAAAAACATCGGTTGCCAATTAGAAATGAACTTTACCATCAAAGAAACTTTAATCCATCAAGCGGTATTGCTTAACTGGATCAAAGTTTCGCAGAACGCAAAACTTTATGGCCGAGCTTGGAAAAATTGCAGAAAAAGCGCGTCCAAAAGGCAGGTCAAGAAATAAAAAGGAAATTGGGATCTTGGTATTAAGTGAATGGTCTTTTTCAAATCAGTTAAAAAACTACGGACAAAAACCTGGTATAAGTTGAAACAATAGTTGCTTATAAGAAACATACTGGTTAAATTCTTGGCCAGCAAGACAATGTAGTTGAAAAAATATCAACTAAAAATAGGACAAAAAAAAGCTGATAAATATAATTTATCAGCCTTTTTAAAACTAAATATGATTACTTCACACTTAAGGCAATTCTACTGGACTAATCGAAATTGTAGTATTACTGGCGTTCAACGTTTTCAATACATTATTAAAAGTTATTGCAAGCTTACCAAAGTTATCTACGTTATAATCTCCTTGAGATCCTAGTCCTTCAGCGATAAGACTCCCGTCCATACCAAAACCAAGTGATTTTAAGCTAAAAGTGGCGGAAGCCATGTCCAATTGAGCACTTGCAGCAATATTTGGTAAAGATCCCCCAAACTTAGATTTAATTGATTTCACGTGAATGAAACACCTCAGTCCGATACCTATTTTTTTCTGAGCACCGTCACATTCGACAAGTTTATACCGCACATAATCTTGAATAATCAGTATTTCCTTTTTCCCAATACTTCCAGAAAAGCCCATCGCAGAAGCCGAGGCAGAAGCATCAGAGGTAAATTTATACATTTCAAAACCCGCACCGCTATTAAGCTGACTTATAGCCGTAGGAAGATTTGAACATTCCGGCTTGTTCTCATTTAGCAATTCAGGGACTTTACTCGCCGTTTCTGGAGACATAGCGGTAAGGGTTTCATACTTGATAACTTTATTCCCAGGAATATCTTTGGCCTTCACTGAATCAACCATGGATTTAAAATCTTCATCGCTTATGCCAGCGGATTTGTCATTGCAGGAAAACAATAATAGTCCTATTGAAAGGACAGATAAGAGCTTTTTCATAATTTTGTTTAATTTAGTTACATCTAATTTACATATTAATAACTAGTTATAAAATATGAAGCGTCTCTTTTTTATTTTTTTATTGGCTATGGCCTTTAAGACAGCTGCTGCGCAGCGTGTTCACGCCTTTCTTCTTTGCAGCACTGCAGACAAAGACCGTGTGATGAGGGAAGGTTCAGCACTCGATCACTCAAGAATGAAAAACTTATCTCAAAAGATTGCTAAATCAATGGGATACGGATTTGTAGAACATACACTTTCAGGCCTTGAACTAACGACACAAGGGGTAAATGAGCTAATCGATAACATTTTACCGAAAATCACCAAAAAGGATATCGTCATTTTCTACTACAGCGGTCACGGCTTCTTGAAAAAGGGGGATCCTGCGAAATTCCCAAATATCTTTATACCAAACATTCCACTTGCTTCTTCACAGCTTCACAAAAAGTTATTAGATCAAAAGCCGAAATTCATTGTGACCTTAATTGATGCCTGCAGTAATTATATCCAATTAAATAATCAGGGGACACTGATGCTGATAGGAAAGGAATTTACAGGTGAAGATTTAAGTCCTGAACCTCTATTTAACAAAAATAAACTCGAAGCTTTGTTTAGCAGATGTGACAATGTAATGGTTACCGCTGCACAACCCGGCTTTAAGGCCGTTCAGACCGAGAAAGGCTCATATTTCACAAGAAGTTTCCTAGAGGCCTTTAATGAAATTATGAATCCCAAGTACACACATCAGGCTACATGGGAGTCAATACTTGCTCAGACAAAATCCTATACAGAAGCTCGTACAAATTATGCGCGGTACTATAGTTCTCCTAGATGGATCCCTTCAGAGTGTGATCTCATTAAACCCAAATCGCCATCAGATGAAGACCCGACCCAATTGTTTGCTGATTTTAAAATAGATGCAAGCGCGAGGCATAGGTGGTTCTTTCAACGTAAACAATGGTATAAAGCTATGCTTACTGTCACTGCACAGAAACCAATTGATTCTGTAGTATACTTTCTAGACGCAACCATGCCACACCCGATTGTTACGTTATTGCCAACCCAAGTAAACATTGATTCAAATTTCGAACACAATCTAATTGTTTACGGGCAATTTCCGATAAAAACAAGGGTTTATTTCAAAGACGGTACTGCTGAAGAACATATCAAGGATATTAAATTTTAAAGAAAATAACATTCTAGCTTTAATTATCCATACCTATGTTATTTTAATACTGTTATATATCTTTGAAGACATATAACGCCAGAATATTAAGCCTTTTATGCTCAAAACACTTTATTGGAACGTATATCAGAAACTCGACACCCTAGCTCCAGAGATCGAAAAGCTGGCGAAAGCAAAAAATGTGGACATTCTGGTCTTAGCTGAGATCTGTAAAAATACGGACAAGAAAAATACGGACACCTTAGTTCAAGATATTGAAAAAAGAACCGGATTAACTTATCTGAGAGGTACAGATCCGGAATCTGCGTGGCTGCACACTTTTTATAAAAAGAACCAGGCTTTTAAAATTGAACTTCTTGATACTTATTCTGTCCCCTTTCGCCCTTCTGATATTGCCAATGTGACAACCGATGAGTCTGAATATTTTACAGGATACCTAAATAGGTTTGAAAGAATGCTTTTTTTTAAAATAACCGTTAATAAAAAGTCATTCCTTCTGGTACCCCTTCATTTTCCAAGCAGGATGTACTGTAGCATCAACAAGCAACTTGATCTTGCAGAATTATTCAAGAAACAGATCGAAGTAACCGAGCATAAAGAAAAACTTAGAAGTATAGTTTTTGGAGATTTCAATATGAATCCCTTTGAACTGGGCATGATCAATCACAAAGGTTTCTTTGCTTTACCCAGCCAAGAATTAATAGGAATGAATAGCTTCTATGAAATACCATATTTTTCATACTATAATCCATCCTGGTCAAAATTCGGCGATCACACAACTGAAAATACCACGGTAAGCAGACGACCAAGTGGTTCTTATTTTTTCAGCAGCAGCTCGGATATCAACTATTATTGGTATATCCTTGACCAGGTAATCATAAGAAAAGAACTTATCACTAACTTTAGCCTTTCAAGTTTTGAGTATATTGTTGGACATCAAGGTGGAAAAGAATTTATAAAAGCCGATTTTACACCTGACAAATCTAATTTCAGCGATCATTTACCCATATTTTTTGAATTAAATAATTTTTGACATGAACGACTACGAAAATCTCTGGCCGAAAAAAGATGAGTTAAATAAAAACACTTCCTTTAATACCGCTCCATACGGCGTATTATCGAAATTTACGGAAGCCCTGTATGATGCTTACGAAGGAAAAATTTTGGGAATTTTAAAAGCAAGTTATCTGAAAAAGGAAAACCAGGACCTCTATAATTTTAAATATTCGCTGATTATCACACATTCAAAAATAATCGGAGTACAGATCAAGATTTTGGAAATGAGTGTCACTGATGATGGATGGTACCCTGCCGAAATTTACCTAAATCCTCCAAAACCTTATAAACATGGTAGAGCCGAAAGTGAAGCCCAATTGATTAAACAACTTAAAGAAGCGGTTAATACTGATATCGTAAAACAACAGATCAGCATTGTTTTAGAAACCGGAACCTGATTTTCCAATTAGTACTGGAAATATTAAATAATTGGGAGTAGTCATTTTGGATCTTCAAAAGTGAGGAAACCGCATTAATGAAATACCCATCCGCTCCCAAGACGACATTCTGATGGCTTTCGATAGTATTTGGAGACACTTCTCATTCTTCAGCCGGTTTATTACAAAACAATGAAAAGATTGCTTCTCCACTCTGGAACACTTAATGTTTAGAAAATTTTTTAGTTGATGAAATTTAAAATTTTCGTATTTATATTTATAATCTAAAAGCATCAGTTGTTTACACCTCTGATTAACTCTTTACAATAATTGATGATCAATCTAGCCATTCTCGCACCAGTTAAGGAGAGTTATTCAGAAACTTTTATCCAAGTTCACAGACAGTTGCGTTTTAATATCAAGTTTTATTTTGATGGGCTTATTCCCAAGCGATTAGAGCCCATAGGTATTTTACCATATAATATGGAGCACGGTTTTTATCAGAATTTAACTTTGCCAGAACTTAAACTTAGAGAATCATTTATAAAAGAACAAATTGATTGCGTTTTGACTGAATTTGGCATAACAGCAGCCGAAAGTTTGAATGTAGTCCAATCATTGAATATTCCTTTGGTTGTTCATTTTCATGGGTATGATGCAAGTAAAGAAATATCTGCTCGATATTATGAGAAGTATCTTCAAGTATTTAATTATGCTAGTTTTATCATTGTAGTATCTAATAAAATGTATGAAGACTTGCTGAGAATAGGGTGTCCAAAAGAGAAAATGGTTATTTCATATTACGGCCCCAATGAGAATTATCTYAATTTGAGGCCAAAATCTAAACAAAAGCAATTTATAGCAGCAGAAAGGTTTATAGACAAAAAGGCATTTGCGTTAACTATAACTGCTTTTAGAAATGTAACTGCTCTCTATCCCGAAGCCGTTTTAATATTTACCGGCAATGGCCCATTTTTTGATAAATGCAAAGACTTGGTTAGGGAATGGGGATTAACGTCAAATATCAGATTGATAGGCCCTGTATCCCAAAAAAGCCTACAAAAACTATTTTCGGAATCCATCGCTTTTATACAACACTCTGTTGTTTCTGAACATTGTAATTCAGCTGAAACCCCAATAGTAGTGATGGAAGCATCGGCTGCAGCCCTGCCAGTAATTTCAACAAAACATGGTGGCGTCCCTGACGTTATTTTAGATGGAATAACAGGGTTGCTTGTTGACTATTTCGATGTAGATGGAATGAGCAGAGCTATGATTAAGATTTTGGAATCCCCCGAATTTGCCAAACGATTAGGCAATGCTGGAAGATCCCGGATAAAAACGGACTTCACTGTATCCAAACATCTTAAAAGCTTGGAAACATTAATAATGAAAGCCCACTCCTCCCCAGCTATCGGATCAAAATCCATTCCAATTCTTGATAACCAGAAAATCGCTCCGTTTCACTTTTTTGGACATGAAGAAAGCTCGAAAGGTGTTAGGATTTCGGTGGTTATGCCCTGCTACAACGCAGAAAAGTTCATTTACCAGGCTATTCAAAGCATTATAGATCAATCTTTCAAC
>NZ_JBFTQI010000161.1:0-9166 GCF_056398925.1 Pedobacter sp. 01T416_2 | reverse complement strand
GCATAGAATGTATCGGTAACAGCGTAAAAACCTGGCTGGATGATCAACCTGTTTCTTACCTGGTTGATTCGCTAACGGCCAACCAGGGTATAATTGCCCTGCAGGTACATGGTATCGGCCGGCCTGAACACGCCGGGATCAATATTTTCTGGAAGAATATCCGTATCCAGACCAAAAACATCAAACCGCTTGCTTTTCCAAAGGGTATTTACGTGGTTAACCTGGTTGCCAATAGCCTTTCAGGTTATGAAAAGGAGAGTGGCTGGAAATTATTGTTTGATGGCAAAAGTACCGATGGCTGGATAGGTGCCTATAAAAAGGCTTTTCCCGATAAGGGCTGGGAAGTGAAAAATGGCCTTTTGAGCGTATTGCCGTCAAATGGTGATGAATCGGCAAATGGAGGTGATATTGTAAGCAAAGGGCAGTATGCCGCATTCGATCTTTCCTTCGATTTTAAATTAAGCAAAGGCGCAAACAGTGGTTTCAAATATTTTGTAACTTTAAAAGAAAACAACAGTGGCTCTGCGATAGGACTTGAATATCAGTTGCTTGATGATAACCTGCATCCCGATGCCAAACTGGGCAGGGATGGTAACCGTACGCTTAGTTCGCTGTACGATCTGATCAAAGCGAAAAAGACAGAACGCTACTTCAGTCAGCCGGGAAACTGGAATACCGGCCGTGTAATTGTTTATCCCAACAACCATGTGGAGCATTACCTGAACGGGGTGAAAGTATTGGAGTACGACCGCGGATCGCAGGCTTTCCGCGACCTGGTTGCGCAGAGCAAATACAAGGTATGGCCAGGTTTTGGCGAAGCACAAAAAGGATATATCTTAATACAGGACCATGGCAACGAAGTAAGCTTCAGGAGCATTAAAATCAGGGAGCTGAAATCACGATAGTCAATAGTTTAATTGATCAACCATAACAATCTTTTTATATGACCGATAATAACAACGCCAGAAGAAGGTTTTTAAAACAAGCTTTACTGGCTTCTACTGCTGCGGCAATGCCGGGTTTTTTATTTGCAAATGGGCAGAATCCTTCCCGCTTTGGTACTGCCGAAAAAGTAAACCTTGCCTGTATCGGCATCGGCAACCGTGGGGGCGATATTATCCGCGAACTTCACAATACAGGCCTTGCCAATATTGTCGCCCTGTGTGATGTGGATATGGAGGCGCCACATACCCTGGCCATTCTGAAAATGTTCCCAAACGTACCGCGTTTTAAAGATTTTAGGCAGATGTTCGATAAAATGGGCAGCCAGATCGAAGCGGTTTCTATTGGTACGCCCGATTTCTCGCATTTTCCGATTACCATGATGGCTATTGGCCTTGGTAAACATGTGTATGTGGAGAAACCCATGGCCCGTACCTTCAATGAGGTTGAACTGATGATGAAAGCGGCAAGGAAAAACCCGAAAGTAGTGACCCAGATGGGTAACCAGGGGCATTCGGAAGCCAATTATTTCCAGTATAAATCATGGGTAGAGGCAGGCATCATTAAAGATGTAACGGCCATTACGGCACACATGAATATGCCGAGGCGCTGGCATGGCTGGGATACTAAGATTACTTCGTTCCCACCGGCAGAAACTATTCCCGATACCCTCGACTGGAACATCTGGCAGATRCAGACCCAGGGGCACCAGTATAACAAAGATTTTGTGAACGGCCAATGGCGCTGCTGGTTCGATTTTGGTATGGGCGCTTTGGGCGATTGGGGGGCACATATCCTAGATACTTCGCACCAGTTTCTCGATCTCGGTCTCCCTTATGAAGTAGACCCGATCAAGCTGGATGGGCACAATAACTTTTTCTATCCGATGTCATCGACACTTTCGTTCAAGTTTCCTAAACGTGGCAGTATGCCGCCCGTTGAAGTAAAGTGGTATGATGGAATAGACAATCTTCCGCCAATACCGGCCGGCTATGGTGTACAAGGGCTCGATCCCAATATTCCACCACCAAGCAATGGCGCTATTACTGCAGCTAAATTAAATCCGGGTAAAATTATTTACGGCAAAGACCTCACTTTTAAAGGCGGTTCGCATGGCAGTACATTATCCATTATTCCTGAAGAAAAAGCAAAGGAAATGGCTTCCCGCTTACCTGTTGTGCCCTTGAGCCCATCAAATCATTTTGCCAATTTCCTGAAAGCATGTAAGGGAGAGGAGCAGACCCGTTCTTCTTTTGATATTGCAGGACCGTTAAGCCAGGTATTCTGCCTCGGCGTATTGGCACAGTGGACAGGAGAAAAAATAGTTTTCGACAGGAAAAGGAAGAAAATTACCAGTAGTAAAAATGCAAACGAACTGTTGATCGGTCCACCGCCGCGTAAAGGATGGGAGCAGTATTATAAAGTTTAGTTACATTAAGCGTAGCAGACGATATTTCTAAAAACACAAATAGTGGATGTTGATCCTAACATCCACTATTTGTATATAAGAATACCAGCCCAATTGTTAATTAAGAACAATAGGAGGTAGTCTTTGGAGAGAAATTGCCGACCTATAAGTAAAATAGTTAATTTTTATAATAATATACAACGAATTATAAATGAAAAGCAACATGTTGATTGCCCTTGCTTTATTGGTATCAATAAACGTATTCGGACAAAAATCACAAGATTTCTACAAAACCCTTTCAAAAGACGGTGCCTGGTGCTGGTTTTCAGATCCACGTGCTATTTATGTGGAAGGCAGATCGAAACAGGTTATTGGAGGCTGGGTTTCAACAGATGGTAGTATTATGGTGGGCAGCTACAATACAGAAACAAAACAGATAAAGGAAGTTAATCTGCATCCCAAATTTGTTAAAGATGATCATGCCAACCCTTCTTTTTTACTGCTGCCAGATAAACGGATTATGGTTTTTTATTCGCCACACGGCGGCGAGGGCAGCAAAAACTATTTTAGAGTAACCAAGAACCCTGAAGATATCTCAGAGTGGCAGGAAGTACAAACCTATTCGAAAAACTCGGTAGGCTGGAGGGGCTTCACCTACACCAACCCGATTATGCTGTCGAAAGAAAACAACCGTATTTTCCTGTTTTGGCGTGGGGGCGATTCAAAACCAACCTTTATTTATTCTGATGATCTTGGCAAAACATGGTCAGATATTCTGACTTTGGTAAGTTCGAATGGAGTTGTTAGCAACCGTCCTTATATAAAATATACCACTAACGGTAAAGATGAAATCCATTTTGCTTTTACCGACGGGCATCCCCGTGATGAGCCATTGAACAGTATTTATTACCTAAAATATAAGGGTGGTAAGTTTTACAAGGCCAACGGAACAGAAATCGGTACGATGAAAACACTTCCCTTAAAACACGAGATGTGTGACCTTGTATATGATGCCAAGGCCCTGTATGAAAAAACACGTTTTGGTGTACGCGCATGGATCTGGGATATAGCATTGGATGCTGCAGGAAAACCAATTTTAGTATATACGCGCTTACCGGAGGAAACCACGCATCAATATTGGTATGCCAGATGGAATGGCACCATTTGGGAAGATTACAAAATCTGTAATGCGGGCAGTAGCTTTCCCCGTCAATATGAAAAGAAAGAAGACCGCATAAATGAACCACATTATTCGGGTGGGATCAATATTGACCATGAAAATCCGAATACTGTATACCTCTCACGTCCGGTTAATAATGTTTTTGAAATTTTTAAATATGAAACTGCCGATAATGGCAAAACCTGGACATCAGTAGCGGTTACCCAGAATTCGAAAAAAGATAATGTGCGTCCGTTTGCGATAAGGGGGATGGACAGCAGCAAAGAATTACAAATCTTATGGATGCAGAATGACCGCTACCCTGGATTTACAGATTACAACAGCCAGATAAAATTAGGTTTATTGAAAGAAAAACCTGCTGCAAACCTCACTAAACAAGCTGTTAATGATGCAATGAGTGTTGTTGCAAATTGGCAAATGAAAGAAACTGAAGGAAGAGAAACTGCTGATTGGACCTATGGTGCACTTTACTCAGGGATGGTAGAATATGCAAAAGCTACCAATGATACTACCTGTTTTAATTGGCTAAAATCAGTAGGTGATAAATTACGGTGGGCACAAAAACTCGATGCAAACCCGGATATGCGTTACCATGCCGATGATTATGCGGTTGGGATGATGTATGCAGAAATGTCTCGTGTTTTCAACAATAAAAGTATGTACCGCCCGATAGAGCGTTATTTTGATTTTATCTTGAAATATCCTTCCCAACGAGATCTGAAACACACTTTCGAACCGGGTAATTATTGTACTGAGCGCTGGAGCTGGTGCGACGCTTTGTTTATGGGACCAACTGTATGGGCGAAAATGGCAAACATAACCGGAAAGAAAACATACCTTGAATTTATGGATAAGGAGTACCAGCTTTCCTATAATTACCTTTACAATAAAGAGCATCATTTATTTTTTAGAGATGATGAATATTTTTCAAAGAAAGAAAAAAATGGTCAACCCGTATTCTGGGGACGTGGTAACGGCTGGGTTTTAGCTGGATTACCGCTCATCATTAAAGAGTTACCAGCCGATTTTAAAAACAAGAAGTTTTACGAAAATCTATTTGTAGAAATGGCAAAAAAAATAGCTAGTCTTCAGGATAAAAATGGATACTGGCATGCCAGTTTATTAGATCCCGAGAGCTATCCAAATCCCGAAATGAGCTGCACTGGTTTTTACGTTTATGCTTTGGCATGGGGTATTAATAATGGTTATTTAAATAAAGCAAAATATCAACCAGTGGTAGAAAAAGGATGGCAATCCATGATAAAATCAGTGTTTCCTAATGGTAAATTAGGCTGGGTGCAACCAGTAGGTGCTGACCCGCAGAAAGTAACTGAAGATATGACTGCAGTTTATGGAGTAGGAGCTTTTTTATTGGCTGGTACGGAGTTAACTAAGCTAGTTAAAAATAGGTAATTTTTGCTTTTTGTTTTAAATCTTTACTTAAACAGATCTACTCTTCGAAAGGTAAAAGCATTAACGATTAACTACCCAAATTTGAGTACATTTTGGGTAGTTAATATGGCTCATGGTTATAAATAGGCTACGAATTCTTTGTCCGATTAAATTTCAATACTTAAAAGGAAAACGAGAACGTTTATGTCGGTTTTAACCGGTTTCATTTAATCGCAGATGATAGGCAGTCTATCGCAATGAGCAGCTACACAGGGAATATTATTATTTAGGAGACCAGAAAGACGTAGTGCTCCATTAAAATCTTATTAAAGCATCTTTTAACCATTCAGTTTTGTAAGCTGAATGGTTATTGATTTCTTTTGCCTGTTTTATGGACTAGTTAAGGCAGACTATGAGCTTTGAATACCTACTATCTACAGCATTGAATTTATTCTGTTCGCAAAATAATAAACATTGCTGTTGCTGCTATCTTTTTACTTTARATCAAATATTTAAGGTTTAGTGCAAAAGCACTCAGTTTAAAAGTTAATCTACCTTTTTTATAAAAATAGCTCCCTTAGAGTCATTACTTATCTGACCTTTTATATTGGCTTTAATGGTAAATGCGGCACCGGTTTCATAATTATTGATCGTAAAAGGATAACTATTGTTTTTTGTGCTGGTACCAGCATAGCCGTTAAGTGTTTCCTCGGCCAATTTATTTCCATTTTTGTATATGCTGATAGAATTAATATCCAATCTGCTTTCGCCACCAATATATTGAAACGTTAAAATAAAATTGCCGTTGGCATTTACTGTTCCAGTTGCATTGATCTCTAAAGTTGTAAAATCCTTTTCCTTAATGTTGGATGGCCCCCATTCTGCAGCTAAGACACCAAGTTTTTTGAAACGATCGTATTTGTCTGGAAAATAGAAAGGTAACGAATACTGTTGCCTGTTTAATACTGTTATAGCCCAGAAATTGCTGAGATTTGTTATTTTGATGGGGTGAGTATATACTGTAGCATAAGGTGTTGGAAAAGACCCATCAGTAGTATAGCGTATTTCAGCACCCTTAACTACATTTTGTAGCGTGATGGTGTAAGTACTATCAACCTTTGTATTACTCACCAGTTTTGGTTGTGGTAGCCTAAAACCATAACCTGCATTTTGGTAGCGTTGGTAATGTGTACTCATTCTACTTTCAAATGCCGTCCAGTTTTTTAGTTTTACAGGTGTCCAGCAAACTTCTGCCAATGCACTTAGGCGTGGCAAAGCCAAATAGTCAAAATATTGCTCAGAGCGGTTTTCGTTCAATGGAACCATTTCGGCCAGTTTGTTGCCATGTATAAACTGGTCTGCCCACAAAGTGCCTGATGCACCTAATATTTGGCTTCTGTATTTTTCATCTAAACCATCCAACATGGGGTTGAAGGAATACACACGCTCTAAAGAAACCGGCCCGGCCCATGAAGCTGTTTGTACCTCGCCTGGAATGTTTTTCTCAAGCATATCAAAATAACAATAAGCAGTTAGCGATTGTACAATGCTGTGTCCTTGTTCTACAGCTTTGGCAATTTTTTTCTTGTCATTCCAGATCATTCCAACCATTTTTTCCTTTAAGCCATCTTCAATTGCTTCATCCCAGCCGACTAARGTTTTCCCATATTTTTTTAATATAGACTGTACCCTGTTATTGAAATATACCTGCAGTTCTGATTCATTCTTCAGTCCCAGTTCGTTTTTTTTCTTTTGGCAATCAGTGCATTCTTTCCATCTGCTGTAATTGGCCTCATCGCCACCGATATGAATATATTTTGAAGGAAAAAGCGCAGTTGTTTCTTTAAATACATCTTCAAGAAACTCAAAGGTACGCTCTTTACCTACACAATAAATTTCTTTACTAATAGAGTGTTGTGTTGGCATTACGAACTGCTGGTTTGTACAGCCGAGGTAAGGGTAGGCTACTATTGCAGCTAAAGTATGTGCTGGCAGCTCAATTTCTGGTACCACTTCTACATTTCGTTTAGCCGCATAAGCTATAATTTCCCTAATGTCTTTTTGAGTATAATATCCACCTGTTTTTTCAGCGCCCAAACCACGCCATCCACCTATTGAAGTTAATTTGGGGTATTTGATAATTTCCAATCGCCAACCCGCATCGTCAATTAAATGGAAATGCAATACATTCATCTTATACATCGCCATTAAGTCGATAAACTTTAAAACATATTCTTTACTAAAAAAATACCTCGAAACATCAAGCATCATACCACGCCAAGCGTAGGCTGGGGCGTCATTAATTATGGCACCATCAATTGTCCAGATTTTGTTCTTTTGGCGTTCCTTATTATAAATTTCGACAGGCAACATCTGTAATAAAGTTTGAATGCCATAGAGTGTACCTGCGCTGCTGTTCCCGGCAATTTTAACCTGTTGATTATTCACCGATAATGTATAGGATTCTCTGCTCTTACCGGCATTTTTTGAGACAACTAAAACTATCCCGTTTGATGGTAAAGTTTTAACCTCTTTTAATTCAAAGTCGAAACCAGTGGCAGGACTTAATGCCGATGCTAAAAGTGTTGCCTGTTCTTTCAATCCATTTTGGTAATAAATCTTAGTTCCTTTATTTATGTTAAAACGTTGGCCGTTTGCTTTATAGCTTTCGGGAAGTGGAATGATATTATTTTGGGCGATAGATAGTTTTGAAAGAAACATTAAGAAAAAGATAGGCAATAAAATTTTTGTCATAAGAAACTCAATTAGGGTTAAAGTAATTTACATATTATGCCATCCATCTTAAATATTAAACAAAGCACAAACGTTTGCGTTTAATCCGCTACTTTAAATTTTGCTTTAAAATGTTGACTGCCAATAATCCAATATCGAATCGATCTCTTGTTTTTTACCATACTATATTATTTCGATCATCTTTTGTTTTTGTAATAATAAATTTACAAACGACACCTATTTCGGAAATAAGCTGGGTAATTGTGCATTAACCCACGAGCTGGGCTATGCTGAATATAATTTACTGTTTTTCTATTTCTCCTGAATCACATTGTACCTTTATTTAAAAATTTTAAAGCAAATGCGGTTGCATTATCAGGGATATTAACACCGCTTAAACGCCACATTATTGTAGATCTATCGGTAAACAAACGTTTGTGCGGTGTTTTTAAATTGACTTAAATCAAATGTGCTTAGTTTTGATAAAGGTCTCTAACTAAGATCTATACCAACATCCTTTAATCATTTTATTAGAAAACAAACGAATAAATTATTCGGGGTAACCAACTAACCAAAAAACCTATAAAAGAGTTTTTGTTGCATGTAACTTCTTGAAAGAAATCGTCCTGTTGAAATCAAGAAGAATTACTGTATTGCCTGAAATAGACAGTATCATTCGCGATATGCCTTTCAGGTAATACTGTAATTAGATGAGTGTAATATCTAACCGGAGATATTTGGCTGGTGCAGCATAAAAGATTAATAGCAGTAGCGGTGATGGTTGTTTTTTGATAATAAGAACTGAAAATTTTAACTCATAACCGATGAACAGAATATTTTTCCTTTTGGCCCTGCTAACTTTAGTTATTACAAACGTAGATGCCCAGCAGGCAGGAAAAATCGACAATGATGCCAGATCTAACAGTCTGATCGCTGCAGCTCCCTTTTTACGGATCACACCGGGTGCCCGCATTGCTGGTATGGGAAATGCCGGGGTGGCGGTTGAAGCTGATGCCCATTCTGCGGCCATTAATGCCGCATCGATGGCCTACTTGCCCTTGGGGTCGACAGGGATTGGTTTAACCTATACCCCGTGGATGAGGAACCTGGTGCCGGACATGAACCTTGCCTACCTGAGCGGCTACCGTAAGCTGGACGAACGCAATACCATAGGGGCTTCTTTGAGGTATTTTTCTATGGGCGCAGTTAGCCTTACCGATGATAACGCACAGGGATTGGGAACGGCCCGCCCAACAGAGTTTGCGGCCGATATCAGCTATGCCAGGAGTTTTGGAAAAGAATTCGCACTGGGTGGCAGTATCCGTTTCATCAACAGCAGTCTTTATACTGGGATGACAAGTTCAGGGGTGCAGGCCGGGCCTGGAAGAGCCTTGGCAGCCGATATATCTGGGATCTACCGTACCGGGGTGATGTTGTTCGGAGGGCCTGCAGATTGGTCGATGGGGGTAAATATATCCAACATCGGGACAAAAATGAGCTATAGCGATACC
>NZ_JBFTQI010000160.1:0-9168 GCF_056398925.1 Pedobacter sp. 01T416_2 | reverse complement strand
GTCTATGATATAAGATACAGAATTTGCGGAGATTACGAGTTACTTTTAAGAGCAAAGGATAAATTAAATGCAGCCTTTATGGATGAGGTTACAGTTAAAATGAGTGAGGGAGGTGCAAGTGATTCAATTGCCGCTATTACAGAACATTTCCAAGCGGCGACAGAAACGGGTGGAGCAAGCTATATTTCTTCCAAGTTTAATGAATGTTATTACAAACTGAAGTTTGTTGTGAAGAATTGCTTTAGAAAGATTGGTTTAAATGTCTATCTAAAGAAGTGATAGCCATAGATTGATAATTTTTTGAAAACGATTATATTATATTAAAGCAGATGAAGATCAAAGTTGGGATTGATGCGAAATGGTATTTTGATGGCCCACCTAGCGGAAAGGTGGTTGTTAGAAATTTGGTTGATGAATTAATTAAAATTAACAATAATCATATTGAACTTTTTCTTATTGTCAGCAGTAAAAATATAGATCAAGCTGAAGAATTGTTTAGAGGCAAAGCCAAACTTATCCCTGTATATGCTAAGCCAAATTTACTTTCCAATTTGATAATTGTTCCATTTGTGGTTAAAAAGTATAACTTGAATTTTATACTATATCAAAACTTTGCAAATTATGGGAAAAGTAAATGGAAAAAAATAGCATTTGTTCACGATGTACTTTTTTTAGATTACCCCCAGTTTTACAGCCCTGTTGAGTTATTGTACTATAAGCCAATGAGTCTGTTAGCGAAACGTTCAGATTATGTAATCACTATTTCTAACTCAGAGAAAACGAGGATCTTAAAACATCATATTGCTGAAGACCAAAATACGGCTGTGGTATATCATGGAGTAAATGATAATTTTATGCCGCTAGACAAATATAACGTAGAAAGTATAAGATCAATAAAAAAGAGATATAATTTGCCAGATAAATTCGTTCTATACGTTGGGCGAATCAATATTAGAAAAAACTTATTGAATTTGATTAGAGCCTTTATACATATAGACGAATCTGTAAAACTTTTAATTGTTGGAGAAAGAGAGTTTAAAAATGAGGATATAGAAAAATGTATTCTAGACAATAACTTATTGGATAGGATTTCTTTTTCTGGTTATGTCCCACAAGCAGATCTTCCTCTTATTTATGCTCTTGCAAAGGTATTTTGCTTCCCGTCCTACGCCGAGGGTTTTGGTATGCCTCCACTGGAAGCTATGAAATGTAGAGTTCCAGTTGTTGTTTCGGATAGAACATCATTGCCAGAAGTTTGTGGTGATGGAGCTGTTTACATAGATCCTGACGATCCAATGGATATTGCAATGAAAACCAATACGTTGTTGCAAGATGAAAAATATTATAATTTAATGGCTGGCAGGGCGTTAGCACATGCAAATCATTTTACTTGGCAAAAGTCCGCGGAGAATATTTTAAAATTTATAATGGAAAAAAGCTAATGATCGAAAAGATTATACGGAAGCTAAAAAAAGACCCTAATTACAGATGGGAAAGTAAATATACTGTAAGGGATATAATTGTGGTTTCTTTTGAAAGGTTGAAACAGATGCTTAGAGGAGGTTATAGAAGATTTTTTTTTAAACGGACAAAAGGCCTATTATTTATAGGTCAGGGAGTTAAAATAAAACATGCATATAAGGTTTCCGCTGGAGACAATCTAATCCTCGATGATCGGGTCTATATTAATGCAATTTCTTTAGAAGGGATCAATATAGGTAATAATGTTTCAATTGGAAGAAATTCTGTTTTAATGGGATCACATGTCATTGCCCACCAAGGGATTGGCATAAAGATTGGCGATGGTACTGGCATTAATGCTTTTGCATACTTAGCAGGCCAAGGTGGGATAGATATTGGTGAAAATGTGATTATTGGCCCATATGTTAAAATTTTTTCTGAAAATCATAACTTTTCTGATGATACTGAGTTGATTAAAAATCAAGGCGTTACACGGTCTGAAGTACGGATTGAAAGCAATTGTTGGATAGGCTCTGGTGTAACAATTTTAGCTGGTGTAACTATTGGTTCCGGCACTGTCGTAGCCGCAGGAAGTGTTGTAACCAAATCTTTTCCAGGAAAAGTAATAATAGGAGGGATTCCCGCCAAAATAATAAAAAATAGAGGGGCCTAGGTTATAATGATTTAAAAAAAAACGCATTTTATTCAAATTAGCATTGCAATTGCATTTACCTGAAGTAAAAATATGAATTTTAATAAAAATACCTATGTTCTTATTATGGCGGGGGGAGTTGGTTCTCGATTTTGGCCCAAAAGTCGTAACCATTTCCCAAAACAGTTTATTGATATTTTAGGAATTGGCAAATCTCTGTTACAACTCACCTATGAACGTTTTTTAAAGATATGTCCAAATGATCAGATTTACATATTGACGAATGAAGGTTATTTTGATTTGGTTACCGAACAGTTGCCAGCCATCTTGCAGCGGAATATCTTGTTGGAGCCAAGCCGGAATAATACGGCGCCTTGTATTGCATATGCTACTTATAAGATTTCGAAACTAAATCCAAAGGCAAATATTGTTGTTGCACCTTCCGATCACTTGATTTTAAAGGAAGAGGTGTTTTTGGAGAAGATTGAAGGGGCATTGGATTTCAGTTCGAAAAATAATGCCTTATTGACCCTAGGCATTACACCGACGAGACCAGATACGGGCTATGGTTACATTAAGTATCAAGATTTGAGTATCGAGAATCAAGGTGTACCAGATGAAATTAAAAAAGTAAATGCCTTTATGGAGAAACCTATTTTGACTAAAGCTGAGGAATATTTAAAAAGTGGCGATTGTGTTTGGAATGCAGGCATATTTATCTGGTCAGCAAGTTCGTTGAAGAAAGCATTTGAAAAGCATGCTCCGGAAATTACTACAGTATTTGAAAGCGGTTTGCTCTTTTATAATACAGTTGATGAAGCCAAATTTATTACCGAAAATTATCCATTAAGCCCTAATATTTCTATTGATTATGCGATACTGGAAAAAGCAGATAATGTATACACTATACCTGCTGATATTGGCTGGTCGGACTTAGGCACCTGGGCATCTTTACACGCGGTTGGCGAAAAAGATGCTGCTAACAACATGGTAAACTTAGAAAAGATTAATTTGAAAGATACGAACAATTGCATTATACACTTACCCAATGACAAAGCAGCGGTAATAAGAGGATTAGATAACTACATTGTTGTTGATGATGGTGATGTGCTTTTGATTTATCCAAAATCGGAAGAACAAGAAATTAAGCAAGTGGCTAAGGATATGGTTAACGATCACGGGAGTAAATATGCTTAGCACTTATAAGATATCGAGAAATAGGTAGTTTCTCGTTTATTATAGTCTTTTTTAGGGTTTAAATTAGACGTATTAATCAACTATTTGCGTGGATGAAGACACTTTTTGTTTCTGCAATCTTTTTTGCTTTACATAATATGAATATTAACTTTTGTTATAATTGTTAAAACAAAAGGACGAGAATATGTTTAAATTTTCTTACTAAACCTGTGAAAGCGAAATAGATGTTGATCTTGAAATTTATTTTATATGCTCGTTAATAACCGTACAGTGGAATAGGTAACAACTCGTGCATAGTTAACAGAAGTAGTAGGCTAAGTGTCTATCGATATAAAGGAAGTATAATATACAATGAATATAGGAATTATTGGAACAAGAGGAATACCAAATCACTATGGCGGATTTGAGCAGTTTGCGGAATATCTCTCTATTGGACTTACCAAGAGAGGACATGCCGTTAGTGTTTACAATTCTCATAAACATCCATTTCAAGAAAGGACTTGGAATGGAGTTGAATTGATTCATCGCTATGATCCGGAAGATAAAATTGGGACAATAGGACAGTTTATATACGATTTTAATTGTATACTAGACAGTAGAATTAGAAAATTTGATATCATACTACAACTTGGTTACACCAGTAGCTCTATTTGGGGTTGGCTTTTGCCTCGTAGGACATCAATAATCACAACAAATGTAGATGGACTGGAGTGGAAAAGAACCAAATTTTCTCCAAAGGTTAAAAAATTTCTTAAATATGCTGAAAAATTAGGTATTAAGTTTAGTGATTATTTGATATCTGATTCAATTGGGATTCAAGACTACTTAAGAGAAACATATAGCAAAAATTCCCTCTATATACCTTATGGGGCAGACATTTTTAAAATCCCAAATGAAGAGTTAATTATAAAATATGATGTTAAACCGTTTGAATATAATATGTTAATTGCAAGGTTGGAACCTGAGAACAGTATTGAGATAATTTTAGATGGTGTGGTGATGGCCAATCAGTCTAGCAAATTTTTGGTAGTTGGAAAACACAATACTAAGTTTGGAACTTACTTAAAAGATAAATTTAAACATTTTAAAAATATCTGTTTTGTTGGAGGGATTTACGACATTAATATTTTAAATAACCTAAGGCATTTTTCTAACTTATATTTCCATGGTCATACTGTGGGGGGAACAAACCCTTCATTACTTGAAGCTATGGCTTCTCAATCACTAGTTGTCGCAAACCAAAACATTTTCAACGAATCGATTTTAGGTGCCGATGCATTTTACTTTAGAAACCAAAATGATGTTTGCGATGTACTGAGAAAGGTTAAAAAGCAAGATAATTTGAATTTAATAACTAGGAACGAATTTAAAATCAATGAAACATTCTCCTGGGATAATATTATAAGTCAATATGAAGCCCATTTTATAGATATTTATAATGCTAAGAAAAAAGTGTCTTAATATTTGACCACGTCAATAATTGTCATAAATATTAAAATGATTCCTATCTATAAGCAAATTATTGTCTCAGTTAAGATCCCTAAGAGAGGAATGGTACGACAAATAATCTGTCCTTGCCAATTAAAGGATTTGGTTCTATAGATAAGTATTTCAAAGAAGAGAATACAATTTCTATGAATCTACAGAAAAGTTGAATTAGTCGACTATTTATTAGCTCATAAATATTCTTCTTTATAATGCTTATTATTAAGTTTATATTGTAAAAAAATATTGGTTTTTAATTTGTTAATGTTTATTTAACTTTGCGTTCAGGTTTTAGGCATTAATTTTGTTCATTACGATTCACTTAAAACAAAAACAGAGGATAAATGTTTAAGTCTTCCCTTTAAGCCTATGCAAACACGTTACTTATTTATACTTAAATATATTTTACCAATAACTGACCTGATTATGGTCAATATTGTGTACTTTTTTGCCTACGAATTTACCGCTTATATGGGTAAAGCCGTAAGTTCTGAATTACAATGGCATTATATCGTGGTGTGTAATCTGATCTGGATTGTGAGCACTACAAGTTTTGGACTTTATAGCGAATATGGGTCGCGTAGGATTGAGCGAATCTATCGCGGAACTTGGAAAAGTGTGGTTTTACATGCAGTGTTGTTTTCTATTTACCTTTTCTTTTCTAAACAAAATGATTTCTCGAGATCTTTTCTGGTGATTTTTTATGGTATGCTGGCCATTCTATTTTTAGTGAACCGTTTTATTGGGACCTCGTTTCAGTTTTTACTATTTAATCATTTACGAGGTGTTAAATCTGTAGCCATTATGGGGAATAATCCTACAGGTTTGCAATTGGCCAGTTATTTTGAGAAACAACGTTATATCGAATTTCATGGGTTTATCAATGATATGCCAGAAGATTACCTAGATCGGAATGGTCAAATTTCTGATGTTGTAGGCCGTCAATTTAAAATGGCGGTTGATAAAGGGATTAAAGATATTTATGTGACCATCGCTCCAGAAAGGATGGCTGATATGGCATTATTAACAGAAGAGGCAGAACGTCAATGTGTGCGCTTAAAGTTTATTCCGGATATTAGTGGCGCCTTATTGTCACCTTATACGGTAAGTTATTTGGGTAACGAATTTCCAGTAATTTCATTACGCTCTGAGCCTTTAGAGAAAATACACAACCGATTTAAGAAACGTGCAATTGATGTGGTATTTAGTGGCCTGGTTATTCTATTCGTGCTAAGTTGGTTATATCCCATTATTGCTTTGTTAATTAAAATGCAAAGTAAAGGCCCAGTACTATTTAAGCAATTGAGAAGTGGCCGGGACGATGAGCCTTTCTGGTGTTTTAAATTTAGAAGCATGCGCATGAATGCTGACAGTGATAAACGGCAGGCGAGTAAAAATGATGATCGTATTACATCGATAGGTAAATTCCTTAGGAGATCAAGCTTAGATGAGCTGCCACAATYCTTTAATGTATTTATGGGGCACATGAGTGTGGTGGGGCCCCGACCACATATGTTGAGCCATACCGAACAGTACAAAGGTATTGTAGATCAATTTATGGTTCGCCACTTTTTAAAACCAGGTATTACAGGTTGGGCACAAGTAAACGGTTACCGTGGTGAAACGAAGGAAGATTACAAAATGGTAAAGCGGGTAGAACACGATATTTGGTACTTGGAAAACTGGAGTGCTATGCTGGATGTTAAGATTATTTTTATGACCGTGATTAATATGGCCAAAGGTGAAGAGAATGCATTTTAAATAAATATAAAGAAAGCCCTAAAGGGCTTTTTCTTTTATCGAAGTTTGGAGAGGATCGTTAATTTCATAATTAATAACGTTCTTTGCCGT
The DNA here is from genome assembly GCF_056398925.1 of Pedobacter sp. 01T416_2. NCBI lineage: Bacteria > Pseudomonadati > Bacteroidota > Sphingobacteriia > Sphingobacteriales > Sphingobacteriaceae > Pedobacter > Pedobacter sp. 01T416_2. Next base: position 2,522 of record NZ_JBFTQI010000160.1, on the reverse strand, counting down.
TTGAATTAAAAATTTACCAAATGAAGAAAATCTTATTACTGCTGTTTTTAGTCGTTTCCGTTCACAAATTAAAAGCTCAAGCCGTTTATCAACCTTACTCTTATCAATTCTACCAGAAGCTGAGTAGCGAGATTTATAATCCAAATACACGGATTCACAGCTCTTTAAAACCTTTTTTTATTGATGATAGTTTATTGCGAGATAGAAGTAGGTTGTTGTTAAGCATCGGAACAGACTCAACTAGAAAATCGTGGGTATCGAGAAAATTATTTCAGGAACATTTACTAGACATACAGAAAGAAGATTTTACAGTATATGCTGATTTTTTGCCAGATTTTCAGATCGGTAGGGATTTTTCGGGCAAACAAAATGTTTGGTTAAATACACGGGGTTATCAGGTTGGTGGAACAGTTGGAAAAAAATTCTCCTTTTACACCAGTGGCTTTGAAAATCAGGGACAATTCTCTAAATATTATAATGATTATGTGAAAACTAGTGGCGTAGTTCCAGGGCAATCTTTTAACCGCGCTTATGGTTTTAATGGAGGCAAAACTTCTTTAGATTGGTCTTACGTAACTGCTACTATATCTTATACTCCTATAAAATATTTGAATATTACGGCGGGTTATGATAAAACCTTTATCGGTGATGGGTACCGGTCATTATTATTATCCGATTTTTCTTCTCCGGCGCCCTTTTTAAAACTTACAGGAAATTTAGGTAATGTACAGTATATGGCTATGTGGACTTCAATGCAGGATCCGGGTGCGACCAAACTATCTTACGATGCCGGTAACCGTAAAAAAGGAGGGATTTTTCATTACCTCGATTGGAACGTCAACAATAAATTATCGATTGGATTTTTCGACTCTATTATTTGGGCACAAACAGATGATGCTGGAAATAGAAGAGGATTTGATTGGGGCTATGCAAATCCCATCATCTTCTTAAGGCCCGTAGAAGCTTCTAGTGGCTCTCCAGACAATGCTCTGCTGGGTTTTACTGGTAAATATAAATTTGCGAAGGAACTGGTTGCCTATGGACAATTTTCGCTGGATGAATTTGAAGCTAAAAGTTTCTTTTCCAGCTCTGGCAGTTCCAGAAATAAATATGGTTGGCAATTGGGATTGAGAGGCGCGGATGTATTTCATGTTGAAGGATTAAACTATTTATTGGAATACAATACAGCTAAACCCTACACATTTTCTTCCAGAACCCGTATTGGCAATTACGCCAACTATAATGAGCCTCTAGCACATCCTTTTGGTGCTAACTTTAGAGAGCTTGTTAGTTTATTAAACTATTCTTACAAACGTTTTGATTTTAGCGGCGAACTGATGTATGCTAAGTATGGTCTGGATATCGCTGGGCAGAACTATGGTAAGAATATTTTCGAGCCATATACTGACGCGGTACAGCCTATTGGGAATTACACCACTCAAGGGATTCGCACAGACCTTTTTTATGCTGAAGGAAAAGTAGCTTATGTAGTTAATCCGAAATACAACCTACGCTTAGAACTAGGTGGTGTGGTTAGGAGAGAAAGTAACAATTTAGGTAAAAATACTACCGGATTGATTACTTTCGGTTTACGGAGTTCGTTCAGGAATTTGTATTCTGATTTTTAATAAACTACATGATATAAAAAGAGCCTCAGTTATTTGTTAGCTGAGGCTTTTTTGTTAATTAACCTGAGTTCGATTAATATTTGAATATAGTTGGTGTTTTACAGCCGCTTCACCTCACGCGATAGTCATGCTGAATTTATTTCAGCATCTTTCCTGCTATTAAGACCCTGAAATGAATTCAGGGTGACGACACTAATACTTAAAAACCCCCTCAGAATGACAAGTAATACGACAAGTTTCTACCCTGCCATACTATCGGTTGTTCTTTTGATGGCAACTTTTCTTACTGCCGCTACAATTGCGTTTTTATCATAACCGCATTCGGCCCAAAGCTCGGCCTGTTCGCCATGTTCGATAAACTGATCTGGAATACCTAAACGGATTACATTTGCGCTATAACCATGATCGGCCATAAATTCTAATATTGCAGAACCTACTCCTCCAGGTAATGAACCATCTTCTACGGTGATTACATGTTTATACTTAGCAAATACTTCATGTAGTAATTGCTCATCTAAAGGCTTTACAAAACGTAAATCGTAGTGGGCAGGATAAAAACCTTCGCTGTTTAACTCGGCTCGTGCCTCAACGGCAAAGTTACCCACGTGACCAATAGTTAATAGGGCTACATCTTCACCATCACAGATCTTACGTCCTTTGCCAATTTCTAATGCTTTGAATGGTCGTTTCCAATCGGGCATTACACCATTACCACGAGGATAACGGATTACAAACGGCCCCACATTTTCTTGTTGGGCAGTAAACATCAGGTTACGCAATTCTTCTTCGTTCATTGGAGAAGAGATCACTAAATTCGGGATACAACGCATGTAAGCAATATCATATGCGCCATGGTGTGTCGCACCATCAGCACCTGCTAAGCCTGCCCTATCC
>NZ_JBFTQI010000159.1:0-9188 GCF_056398925.1 Pedobacter sp. 01T416_2 | reverse complement strand
GCACATGGCCGCGGGTTATGCCATAGAAGCACAGGCGGCAAACAGTATAGAGCGCGATAAAGAATTGATCAAAACCTGGCCTTACAGTAAAAAGGTGCTATTGCCGCATTTGGGCGAAAAGCGTGAGGCGCCAGAAGCAGGTGAGGTTTTTATTCAAAAAGATCTATTGGCCACCCTAACCAAAATGGTTGAAGCAGAGCAAGCTGCGTTGGAGAAAGGTAGCTCGCGACAAGAGGCATTAATGGCCGCTTACGATCGTTTCTATAAAGGAGACATCGCCAAAGAATTCGTGCGTGGGAGTAAGGAACAAGGAGGTCTGATTACCATGGATGATCTTGCTAAATGGAAACCCGTTGAAGAAGAAGCATTAAGCACCGATTATAAAGGGATTAAAGTATACAAATTAAAACAGTGGACACAAGGCCCTGTTTTACTGCAAGCTTTGAATATATTAGAGAATTTCGACCTAAAAGCAATGGGCTACAATAGCTCAAAATATATCCATACTGTTTATCAGGCCATGAATCTTTCTTTTGCAGATCGCGATTTTTATTATGGTGATCCAAACCAAAGTCCTGCTGAACCGATGAAAGGTCTGTTAAGTAAAGATTATGCAAAACAAAGGGCCTCGCTTATTCAGCTTGATAAAAATGATGCAAACACAGGGCCTGGTGATCCTTACCCATACGAGGGCAAGAAAAACCCTTATTTAAATCTGTTAAAAAGCAGAGGCTTTAACCTCGATACAACCAAACGTAACTTTGCGCCAAAGCACGACCTTGGGAATAATACGCCAAAAGAAATTTATGAAGATCGTTTGTGGAGGGGAACAACATCGATAGAAGCTGCAGACAAGGCCGGTTGGGTAGTATCTGTTACCCCAAGTGGTGGCTGGCTTCCGGCCTGTATTGCCGGTAATACAGGCATTGGGATGAGTCAAAGGATGCAAAGTTTTGTGCTCGATTCTACCTTAAATCCCTTCAATGTTGTTGCACCGGGCAAAAGGCCAAGGGTAACCCTGTCGCCTTCATTGTTTATCAAAGATGGTAAACCATTCGTATCGGCTGCAGTTCAGGGCGGAGATACCCAGGATCAGAATTTGCTTCAATTCTTTTTAAACATGGCTGAGTTTGGTATGAATGTGCAAAAGGCAACCGAAGCGGCTAACTTTAATACGAATCAGCTTTGGCTTTCGCTGGGTGGTACTAAAACAAGCGATAGAGCACCAAAACCTGGTCAGATTTTATTAAATAACAGTACTAAAGAGGAGGTGCGCAATGAACTGAAAAAAATGGGTTATACACTCAGTTTTTCAGAACGGACCAGTGGGCCAATCAATGCCATTTATTTTGATTGGAAGCACAATAGTTTGCAAGGCGGCTCGAGTAACCATGGCGAAGATTATGGTATTGCATGGTAATACATTGGTTCGATTAATGATATGCACTGCATTTTGATTAACACCTAAAAATAACACTTTGGTCTTCGGCTCTTTTTGGTTTCGATATAATAGCCAACTGAGATTTCGTGCGAGCCATAATCGTAATTGCTCAGTTTATTGAGGCTGTAATCATAACCATAACCAATACGCAAGTTAGATCTTATAAACAATTCGCTGATGAAACCAACTGCCGCTCTACTGGTTAATCCACGCTGCAAATTCTCTTTAGGATAAATTTTTACCGAGGTGCGATAAACTGCACCAAGCCAGAAGCGCTCTTTTACCAGTAAAAAGGCATTTAAATCTAATGAGGTTGGTCCATGTAAATCATCTTTAATTAAAAAGGTTGGTTTAAAAACAAAATCGTTATTTACAGGTAATGCCACCCCTGCACTCAAGTAAAAATGAGGCTGAATTTTAACGTTTAGCGAATTGTAATCGTCAAATACTGATAAGGTTTTTGAAAAGAGGTTATTTGCCGAAAAACCGATAAAAAACTTTTCATTTGAATAATGGATACCGGCGCGTATATCAGGCATCGTCTGACTTATTGATCCTGTCGGGATACGGTTATCGCCCATTTCGATAGGATCTAACAAATTGCCGTTTAAGGAAGTCTGGATTACACCTACGCCTAAACCGAAAGCGAGGATATTGGTTTCAGTACGATCAAGTTTTATCCTGTAAGCGAAATTTGCCGATGCATTTAAAGTGTTTTGTGCACCTATTTTATCCTTGGTTACAATCATCCCCAGGCCCAAACTTTCGTCATTTATAGCCTCATCTGCRGATATAGAAAGGGTTTGTGGTGCGCCCCGAACACCAGTCCATTGTGCTCTGGCGAAAGCCTGTAGGTAAAGCTCTTCTTTATAACCCGCATATGCAGGATTGATGTACATGTTATTAAAAACATATTGCCCAAACTGGGCATCTTGCTGCGCAAAAACCTTAACAGATAATATCGTAATGGTCAAAACAAGAAATATCCTTTTCAAAATGTTCATGTCTGTATTTTGTTTTATTTACCTGATTACCGTTACATAACCTTTGTAATCTTGCCAGGTTGCTGTTCCATTTCTAACTTTAATCACGTAGAAGTAGGTTCCATCCGTTAATCCTGGAGCAGTCCAGTCGTTCTTATAGTGATTGGATTGATAAACCGTACTTCCCCAACGGTTAATAATTGTTACTTCGTTCGATTCAAAAGATTCCAGGTGTTCAATATAAAAAGTGTCGTTCTTGCCGTCCCCATTGGGCGTGAAGACATTTGGTATTCTTAAACCTGAAATCTCTTTTTTATCGGTTGATGTATTATTGCCCAGGTTAGGGTCAAATTCTGTTGCAGTAACAGTCGCTGTATTAGTCACCATACCCGATTGCTTGGATCTTACCCTGATTACCAGCTCAGCAAACTTGCCATTGGCCAGTAAGGGAATGTTCCAATTAATGGTTCGGTTTAGCTGATCGTAGCTCGCTATTCCATCTGTTGGCTGGGCCAGGTTTTCTAAAGAAAGGTTATCAGGAAGCGCATCTTTAATCATCAGTTGGGTGGCATCATCTTTACCATTATTTCTAACATTCAGGTAATATTCGAAAACCTGATCGCCCACTACAATTTTTGATTCTGATCGCTTTGTTATGGCTACATCCGCAATAAGCTGTGGCAATATAATAACCTCTATTTCATCTGAAATATCGGATGTGCAACCAAATTTATTTACAGTAGCTACTTTATAAATGCCTGCGGTGGCGGTGATAAGTGTTGCTTTGTTTTGGTTCTTCACTAACACATCATCCTTGTACCATATATATAAAGCCGCTCCAGCCGAATTTGCACGCAAAACCACCGACGACCCTTGTCTGATCGCAATGGTTTGCCGCCCATTGGGAGCAATATGGCCCTTTGCTGTTTGAATAAAAAACAACAATATAGCCAAAGCCAGAAAGGAGTATATCCTTAGCTTCATTTATACAACAATCATCAGAAAAACGAAAACCGGCCTAGAAAGTAACTGCTGTTGCCGTGCCGGTGATGGTTCCTGGAGTAATGGTTGGTTTTACAGGCTTAGCGGTTACCGTAACATCATGATCTGCCCATTGCGGACAATATTTATTACCGTTAATTACATAACCTACTTTTAGCCTATGCGTTTTTGTTCCAACAGTTGCAGGTGCCGATGGCGTRTAGTCTTTTGTTGTAGCACCTGATATAGCCGTTTCTACTCCTCCTGTTACCGTATACCACTGATAGGCCAAAGTTGGAATGTTGGTAGCATCAGGATTGGTAACAGCGCCAACTTGCGCCAATGGGCTTTCGAGACAGAAATCAGCAGGCGTAAAATTAACAGTCAGAGGTTGAAGTACATATACCGGAATTTCTTGTAATTCAGATTCGCAGGAGCCTGGTGTTGTTGATTTAGAACTTAAATAATAATAGCCTGTGTTTAAATCGGCCGCTGCGATTTTATTTCCCGAAACTAAAGTAACACCTGTACTTGGCGTAGTAGTTTGCGTTGCACTGTATTTAACAATCCAGTCTTCTCCAGCTGGGGCAGCGGGTAAAGTAAGATCCGATCCTTTGCAAAAAAGACTAACTCCGCTTGTAGTTGGTAGTACCTGAGCCGATACTTTTGAAAATGTGCAGATTAACAGGAATGTAATTGCTAAAATTGCTTTTGTAATTGAATTGTTCATGGGGACGATTTTTTGTTTGTTTGATTAATATTGTGAATTAGTTTGCACCAACACATGCGGTGCTGATGGTTTTGGATTTATTTTAATGTTGAAATTAATTTGAGTACTGCAACCCGCCGCATTTTTAATGGTCAACATACCGGAATGAACACCTAGAGCAGCATTGACCGGGATGTTAAGCGGAATATTTCCCGCTGGCAAAGGTTGATTGCTAACTGGATCAAAACCTGGTGTGTTCCAGGTAATGCTATACGTTGTTGGACTGTTTAAAGCGTTGGTATAAGGGAGTGATAACGTGGTAAAACCCTGACAGATTTCAGGTTCGGTGCCCAATGTTAAATTTGGAAGCCCGTTTACGATTACAATAAAATCGGCTGTTTTCTCCGCGCAGCCCTTTGCTGTGGCTGTTATAGTTGCTGTTCCTGCGAATGTATTATCCCAGGTTACTTTTCCACTGTTTGCATCAATAATACCTGCCGCTAGGGGTAACATAGAATAAACTATGCTTGTGGCATTTGTTGCCGTTGCAACATAGGTATCGGTTCCGGTACCACTACAGCGTTTATCGGTTAATCCGGTGTTAAAAGCAGGCGTACTTACATTTCCATTTACCGTTATTGAGCCTGTTGCAGTGAATGGAGTTCCTGTAGTATTAGAAACGGTATAAGTTTTTGGTGGGCCTGCGGTAGTTGGCGTGCCTGAAATGGTAACTTTTTTAGGAGACGAACTATTGGTATAAGTTATCCCGGCTGGTAAACCTGTAACTTGAATACCGTTTGAGCCTGATGGAATATTGATAATAATATTGTTCATAGCTGTTCCTACACATACTTCTCTATCATTAGAGCCAGTTATGGTACTAACCGAGCTCTGATCGTTAGTGGTTACCTGATCAGGCTGCGAGCCCGTAATCGTTGCTGTGTTAATATTAGTTCCTGTTGCGACAACTTTTGCTGTGATGCTTAAGGAGATACTGGCATTACTGGCCAAATCGCCAATAGTCCATATGCCCGAAATAGGATCGTAACTCGTTCCCGATGGCGCTATGCTCGATACATAAGTAAAACCGCTAGGAAGCAGATCTGTAACCGATATCCCAACCGCATTGCCATCGCCTAAATTTTCGGCCTTAAGCGTAAATACTACATTGCTGTTTAACTCCGGATAAGCGATATCAACTGTTTTGGTAATCGCGCGGTCGATATTACAAAGTGAAACCTTTATTGGGAGAGAAGGTGCACTCAGCCCACAATCCAAACTATAACTCACCGAATAATTGCCAGATGTACTAGCCACATAAGTACTGGCATTTGCACCACTTATAGGAACTTCGTTAAGGTACCATTGATAATTGGAAGCATTTGGAGTTGCTGTGAGTGTTGCGGATGCGCAGTTGGTTTGTGATACCACAGGTTGATCACCTTTCTCAGGGAAACGTGAAATAAAGTTCGACATGGAGAATCCGTCGCCTTGTTGCACCATCGACACCGTAAGCCGTTCTGCACTGGTAATGGTAATTGCCTTTGGCGCGCCAATATCTGCTTTTGTAAAACTTATTAAATATAAGCCAGACGTTCCCAGAGTTTTACGGGTACCGATGCCTGGTATTGCTTCAATATCACTATTTGTATAATTGGGTGTGCCCAATTGCGTCGTTAGATAGATTTTAGCGGTGCTTTTTGTAATGATATAACCAAAGTAAGATAAATCGCTATTGTTATAAGCTGTGAATTTGGTGGTTTCGACTTTTCTGGATCCCGAACAACTGGAAATAGGTACTAAAGTAGCAACATCAACCTCGCAACCACCGCCAACTGAAATACCAGCCGTACCTGAAAATACGCCTACGTTTTTAGTCGCTTCAATTCTTGAGGATGAATACCTTCCGGTATTAATGCCCGGCGGATTTGTCGCGCTATAGGTGCCGGAAACAAAACCGTGTTCGAATGTTTTAAAATCGCCGGCTTGTGCCAGTGTAAAGGTAGTTGTGGTTTTCTGGGTACCATTCAGGTCAAAGCTGGTAACGGTAACCACAGTGTTTGCTTCAGTTGCAATTACAGTAGTTTGCTCTGCAATCGTGTTACCTTCACCTCTAACTACCACATATTCTCTACCCAATGAGGCAATTGGGGGAATTGGATTGTAAGCACCGTCTCCACAGCCTCCAGGAGCATCCAGATCTGCCGCGGTATTCATTACAGCCGATCCTGACGATTCTACCAGGGTTCCCATTGGGGCAGTGAATAAATAACTTTGTCCGGCATTTAATGTTGCCTTTGCTACACCAGCTATTTTAACAATCGTGTTATTTTCGGTGGCCATAATGCTATAGATCGGTGGATGCGCATTACTTGCAAGATTACCATCCCTATAGTAACCTACGCGAAAGGACGTTCCAATTGCCGCATCGCCAAAACTAAAAAGAGAGGCGTTACCCTTAATATCTGCATCCGTGCCATCAGCTCCTAAATTATCTGATGCAACATTTCTTAAATTCACTGAAATAGATCCAGTAGCCTCTACTATTAATCCAGCCCCACTCAGTACCTTATTTAATTCGTGCTCAGGTGCATCTTCAGGTAGTCCGGTAAAGCGATAAACAAAAGGCGTTCCCTGAACGCAGGTAAAAGTGGTTACAACAGTACCATCGCTTTTATATATTGTTCCGGTAACGGTTCCGATATCTGATGTAATAACAATTTCGTTGGCTTTACTCCAATATTGCCATGGGGCAGGGGCGATATAATGTTTAGAATAACTGGTTGCGTATAAGTGTTTTGTGGTGTTCGTGCTGGTTCTTGAAGAAAAAGGAAAAGATAAATTGTTAAAGCCAGCGTTCGCTATGGTTTTAGTTTCATGGCGTGCAAATGCAATATTTGCTGAGCAGAGCAATATTAATCCCAGTAACCCGTTAAATAAAAACAGCAGAAAAGCCTTAATCATAAATAACCTRTTGAACCCATATATGGCGTAACATAGATCTAATAATTCATTAAAGGCTGAGGGCACTTTAATAAATTATAGCACAATAAACACCTGCCTATATAGATTAGGTGTGATTCATTGTGTAGTTCGACTGTGTCAGTTTGTTTGGTTCTTTGGTCGAAAGTAATTAAAAAAACGCACTAAAAACACACTTAATATTAATTTTTAATGCACCTTAAAGCTGTTTAAAGGCAATTTTTGCATAAATTAAATCGCCTGTATTTCTACTGATACGCCTTTAATTAAAAACCGATTATTTTCTTTCTGACTATTTGAATTTTATTAATGGGTAATATATTTGTAGTCAATTATTTATGATGTTTTTGGCATTCTAAATTACAATGAAAATCGTTTACATGAAAAAAAATCATTTTTTTTTATAAAGTAATGCGATTGGCATAGAAATATTGACCTTATCTGTGGTTTAAAAGCTATAAGCCTATTGCTTCTCGTTTAAAAATTACCGCTGCACAGTGGAAGGGACCTTATGGTGTTTTGATTTTCATTTCAGTCATCCATGCCATACACTGTTCAAGCCATTTATCTGTTCTCGTGGCATTTTTTAAACCAAAACCATGTCCGCCGGTAGCGTAGATATGCATTTCGCCTTTTACCCCATTGTTTTTAAGTGCCTGATAATAGTTTACAGTATTAGCAACAGGTACTACTTTATCATCACTGCAATGAATCAAAAATGCAGGAGGAGTATCTTTATTTACCTGTAGCTCATTAGAATATTCAACTGTTTTTTCGATCGATGCATTTTCTCCGATTAAAGCTTTTTTAGATCCTTTGTGCAGAATGCTATCCTGAAAGGTAATAACAGGGTAAATGAGTATTGAAAAATCTGGTCGGAGATTTGTTTTTTCCTGATTTGGGATCACTACATTTTTATAATGCGTAGATGCAGTAGAGGCCACATGACCGCCGGCCGAAAAACCCATTATCCCAACTTTTGCCGCATCAATGTTCCATTCTTTAGCCCGTTCGCGCACTGTTTTTATGGCTTGTTCAGCATCCTGTAATGGCCCGATTGAACGATTTTTCATAATCAGATCATTGGGTAATCGGTATTTTAACACAAAGGCCGCTATACCTTGTTTATTTAACGCCTTTGCAACCTCGGTGCCCTCGTTGTTCATCACCAGATAAGAATAACCTCCACCAGGACATATAATTACGGCAGCACGCTTATCATTGTTTTTTTTGGGGAGAAAAACGGTTAAAGTCGGCTCCGTAACGTATCTGGTTAATATTCTGCCATTTTTGGCGGTATCTGTTTTTTCTGTTAAATCAGCCTTAATGGCATTCGGTACATTTTTGTAAAGCGGTACAATATTTTGTGCAAATAACCCTGCCTGGTTCATGTTAAGCATTAATGTAAATGCTAAAATTATTTTTTTCATATACTTGGTTTAAACAAAACTATAAAATTATTTTGTAAATATGTACTACATATTTTGTGAACATTTGTTTTTAAATCTAAAAGCGCGAACTATTTTTCAAATGTTTTTGTACTACATAAAAACGAGTATATTTGAAGCTTCTAAATATGTATTTCTATGGCATTAAAAAGTGATTTAAGTTTGGATATCGATAAAATCTCATCTGATACGATGGCTGATGTGGTTGAAATGAGGTTAAGAGATTATTTCAAAAAGAAATCATTTAAACCAGGCGATGCATTGCCGAAAGAGCAGGAACTGGCTGAAGCACTGGGGGTGAGCCGAAACGTTTTAAGGGAAGCTTTAAGTCGCTTGAGGATGCTTGGCATGATCGAGACTAAGAAAAAGAGGGGTATGATTTTATCAAGCCCTGATGTATTGGGCGGTTTTCAGCGTGTACTCGATCCGCTAATAATCAGTCCGGATGCACTACAGGATCTTTTTGAACTGAGGTTAATTTTGGAAATGGGCCTCGCGGATGTGCTTTTTTTGAATTTAAATGATAAAAGTATCCGTGAACTTGAAATAATTGCCAATAGCGAAAAGAAAAAGAACAAAGAAGCATTCCGTATTGCCAACGAAATTGCCTTTCACGGTAAATTATACGAAATGGCCGGTAACGA
>NZ_JBFTQI010000158.1:0-12243 GCF_056398925.1 Pedobacter sp. 01T416_2 | reverse complement strand
TAGTATATTCCGTTCTTAAACCACCTTTAAACTTTAATTTTTTGGTTAAGTTGAAGCTAATTACACCATAAGCTGCGGCAACATCTTGATTATAATCAAAGTCTTGTGACGAAAAATCGAACTGGCTTCTAATTTTACGAAAAATACCTTTTGCGCCAACTTCTAAGGTTGTTGATTTAGAAAATGGATACGTATAATCAGTTTGAACAGTGTACTCATTATTTTTACTGGTATTATTTCTTTCAGTAGTTACTCCTGTTAAAGAATCCTGAGGAATAAGCGTATTACTAAACCTTTGCGGCGTACGGCCGGTAGATAGCTGCGCAGAAATAGAAAACTCTTCACCTTCTTTTTTAGAGGTCTTTTTATAATCGACATTCCAATCCATATTACTGAATGTCATATCCATATCGCTGATATTTCTTTGACGAATACTATTATAAATAAAATCCGATTCACCTGGACCTCCATTTGAAAAACGGTTAAACTTTACATTAGAGCTAATGTTGTTATATGCATTAAAATCATAATCAACACCTAAACTACCATTTAAGCCATCTCTGCTCCATTTTGAGAAACCGTCTTGTGATAAATTGTTAACACCCCCATTATTTAGTTTGGTGTTGTTAACGATGACAACCCTCGAATTCTGAGCGTATGCAAAATTTCCTCCTAATGAAGTATTAACACTTAAACGGCCCGTTTTTGCAGTTAAGTTAAATGCACCGTTGTTCTGACGTGTACCTGCAGAAGCATTTACCGAACCACTTACGCCTTGTGCATTAGATTTTTTAGTAATAATATTGATGATACCTCCAGAACCTTCTGCATCATATTTAGCTGATGGACTGGTAATTACCTCCACACTTTTAATCTGCTCTGCAGGGATCATTTTTAAAGCATCAGCAACGCTGCTGGCCATAGTACCGGAAGGCTTGCCATTAATTAAAACGCGTACCGCGCCACCACGCAACTGCACGTTGCCATTAATATCAACCGATAACATCGGCACCTTACGCATTACATCAGTTGCATCACCGCCAGCGTTTGTACCATCTGCTTCTGCGTTATAAACCATTCTATCGATTTTATTTTCGATAACCGCTTTTGTTCCCTGAACCTGCACATCTGCCAGCGTATTTTCGCTTGATGAAATATAAATTGTACCTATATTATTATCGGGTTTGGATGGCGTGGTGGTAACCAAAACAGATTTTGTTTTGTAGCCCATAAAACCGATCATTAGCTTATAAGAATCAGGCGATACATTTTGTAAGCTTAATTTCCCCTTTCCATCGGTTACACCACCGTTTACAGATTTGTTATCTTTTGCAGTAACCAACGATACCGTTGCGTAGTCAATTGGTTTTTTAGTTAGTGAATCGAGTATAATTGCGGTAATACGTCCGGTAACGGTAGATTTTTTTGGTCCTCCACCCAAGCCGCCGCCAGTAAACTGGGCATGCGCGGTAAAAAATAATCCAAGGATGAAGGTAAGTAGTAGAAGTTTTTTCATGTTAAGAGTTAGTCTTTTGTAATTAGTCTACGCAAATTGCATTTTGTTACAATTATAAGCTATACTTTTTACACTAACTCTATCAATTTGTCGGCAAACACTACGCTTTTATCGGTAAAAGGAATTATGGATGACAGTAAGCCCCTTATTGCTCTTTGATTACACTCAAAACCATGAAATGAAACTTCTGACAGTCCTCCAACAGGATAACAAGTTGTAAAGATTAATTCCGTGATTCCAGTGTTTCCGTGGCGGAAAAAAGCTATGGCTGGTTTAGTGAACCAAACGGAAAAAACAAATGGTCTGTGAGGACACAGACCATGGAATAAATCCCGAACATTCGGAATAGTATGACGAGCACTTAGCTTTGAGCTTTAGTCTTCCCTTAAACCTTTCTAATTTTTATAATACGCATCCAGTGCAATACCTTCATTACCGGATAGGTTGGATCAAATTCCCACCATTTGGTAGCAAAGTTAGGACTGTTTGGTTTTTTGTGGTGGTTGTTCTGAAAAAGTTCGCCCATTAATAAGAAATCCCAAGGTAATGAGTTTTTGCTATGATCATCATTATCATGGTTAGAATAGCCATATTTATGACCACACCAGTTTACAATTGCCCCATGTAAAGGGCCCATCAAAAAGTGGATCGGCAATAAAATAAACAGCCACCAGTGGTTGGCAAAAGCAACATAAAAACCAATGTAAAATAGGCCGCATGCAATTCTCCAGGCCCATGAATTTCCAATCTTATCCACAATTGGCCATTCAGGATAATTTCCCTGGAAAGCTGGCTCTGGCTGTATTTTAAATTGCAGATAATTCATGTACATATTCTTCGTTGCAACCATCATCCCGAAAACATCTTTAAAAAAATGTGGTGAGTGTGGATCTTTCTCTGTGTCGCTATAAGCATGGTGCATCCGGTGCAGAATGGCATAAGCCCTGGGGTTTAAAAATGATGAGCCTTGCGAGATCAGCAATATCAGATAGAAAAACCGCTCCCAAAAAAGCTCCATTTTAAACATCTTGTGCGACGAGTAACGGTGAAGGAAAAAGGTTTGGCTAAACAGGGATAAAAACCAATGGCAAAGAAAAAAAATGAAGATAATCATGTAAGGATGTATATGCTTTATAAACGTATTTTGAGGGCGTTTAGTTTTTAATCGTGTAGAAAAAACGCTTTAAATTAAGCGTTTAGACAAAAAGAATCCTGTTCCAATGCATAGAACAGGATTCTTTTTTAAATTATTTATTATCTACCGAAATCGTCTTGAACACGTACGATATCGCTTTCATCTGATGGATTTGAAGCATCGGTATGTTGCCATATTTCTGCTACAACACCCCAATCTTCTAAACCGATTAAGCGGTGGCGTTCACCTTGTTGTAATTTGATCTGGTCTTTTGGAGCATATTTTTTCACTTCACCTTCTTCATCAGTTTGGCTGGTTTTAATACCAACAGTACCGGTTACCACTTGCCAGATTTCGGCTCTGCGGTGGTGATATTGCCACGAAAGACGTGTATTTGGTGCAACGATTAAAATTTTCGGACTTAATTTACCGCCAATTTTAAGGTCTTCAACATTTAATCCATCAAAATAAGTATCGGCAAATTGTTGCGCCTGTGCTTCATCTATTACAAAAAAACCACCCCAAGGGCGTGTTTCATCGCGGTTTACTACATTAAAACCTTCAATTTTTAAACGTTGTGCTACGCTTTCGAATATTTCTTTTTTGTCGTTTGTCATTGATAAAATATTAGTTTTCTAATAATTGTCGAGGTTCACAGGCATCAATTAATCTCCCTGTGTGGTTCTATAATTTGCCGCAAAAATAAGTCTAATAAATTAAAAAAGCCCCTTCACTCCTTTTATTTTTTTAAACTCAATTTATGAATTACCGTAAAATCTGCCCATACAATAGTTAAAGACTATAAAATTGCTGATAAACACCTCCATTGCTTTAGTATGCTCGCGAGCGGCGGCGAGGGATCTCTATTCGGTTGTGCTTCAGCCGAAACGACGATGAAAACGGATGCCTCGTATCGGGCACCCGTTTTTTTGTTAAAACATTATTTATGGTCGGTGTGACACCAACCATTAGAAATAATAAAATACTGTTGTTTAATAACCTGGATTTGGAGTCAGGTTAGGATTGTTTTTGATTTCTGAAGTAGGAATCGGGAACAATAAATGTTTGGTTTGCAAAGGTTGGTTTACACTTTTATTAATGTGGCCAACAAAATTATCAAAACCATTGGTGCTTTCATTGTACACTTTACGTAACCGCACCATATCAAACCAGGTAACGCCCTCGTAGCACAGTTCGTGCCAGCGTTCTCTCCAAACGGCTTCTTCAAACTGTGTTTGGCTCAAACCTGCAAGATCGGCCAATTGCGCTCTTTTTCGTACTGCATTTATAGCAGTATAGGCTGCAACATTCGGACTACCATCTGCCCTGTTCTGTGCTTCGGCATAAATTAATAAGGTTTCGGCATAACGGATCTGTGGAATATTCAGATCGCTCCTGCTGGTACCTTCTACACCTAGTGTTCCATTTGCAATCAGATCGAAGTGTTTAAAAACATAAGGCTTACCGCGGTTAATCAACGGCATTTTAAATCCATCGGTATAATAATCGGTAAAGAAATAACCTTCTCTGTTTTTAGCCCTTAAATCTCCCGCCTCATACGAACCATAAAAATCTGCGGTTGGAATAGCCGTTCCAATGCCATCAATTTTAGAAACCAATGGCTGGTGCAAAGGTAAATAAGATGATTGCAAGGGGTTACCAGATCCGGCAGCATCATTGTATTGGATTCCGAATAAATGCTCTATTTTATTGTCATTCTTCGCATCGTGAAGGGCTCCATAACCAGGGAACAAGCCAAGTGATGCTGGATTCCCGGTTGAATAATCGATTACCTCTTTGGCCTTATCTGCAGCTAATTTATAATACGCTGCTCCTTTGTTAAGTGGCTGTCCGGCCATGGTTAAATATACTTTTGCCAGTTCAGATTTAATTGCTGCTGTAGAAACACGTCCACTCGCATCCATAAAAGGCAGACCTGCCGCTTCTGCAGCAACCAGATCATCAACAATGAGTTTGTATACCTGCTCTTGTGGTGTACGGGAAGGAGAAAAATTGGGATCGTTAGGACTGGTAATCGGTTTAGTGATTAAAGGCACATCGCCCCATAAACGTACCAGGTAAAAATATGCCCAGGCCCTGATGAAAGCAGCCTCTCCTAAAATCCTTTTTTTCTGTGCATTGTCCATCGGGTTAATGCCCGGAACTTTATCCAACACCAGGTTAGCTTGTGCAATCACTTTGTAAAAGCCGTTCCAGTTTTGGTTAACATGCAGGTTTGTTCCATCATAAATTAATGAATACAAATTGTTCAGATCGGAGTTTTGTGCTGTTTCGGTAGATTGTATGCCGGTTGGTGCATCAAGCATCTGCCAGTTGTTGGAATAAATACCGGCACCGTTTCCAATAAACCGAATCTCTGCATAAACAGCAGCAATACCTGCTTCCGCATGTTCTGGTAAAGTATAAAAACTATTGGGCGAAAGATTGGTGGGATCTGTTTCATCTAAAAACTTCTTACATCCCGAGTTTGCGATTATAGCGCCGCTTAGCAACAACAAAGCAGCGATATTTTTTATGTTCATTTTCATGTTGATATCCTTTCTTTAGTTAATGTTATAATCCAATGTTTAAACCTACCATGAATGTAGTTGGCTTTGGATAATCGAAAAATGTTTGACCCTGTGCAAATGCATTTCCATAGGTAGTTACCTCAGGGTCGTTACCTGTATACTTGGTTGCCAGGAAGAAATTTTGAACAGATGCATAAACACGAAGTTTGCTTAAGCGTAATTTTTCGACAAGTGTTTTATCAAAAGTATAACCTAGTAAAAGGTTTTTTCCACGGATGAAAGAACCGTCTTCTAACCAATGGGTATCCACGTTGGTAACATATCCGGCAGATTGATCCCTGATTGCGGCGATCGGTGTATTTTGATTCTGAGGAGTCCAGGCATTCAATACGCTGGCAAAGCTATTGGCCTGTACCTGTCTGTCTTCACCCGAGTGATGGGTCATATTCAACACATCATTCCCATAAGAATATTGAAGTTCTACAATCAGCTCTAAGTTTTTATAGCGGAATGAGTTACCAAACGACCCCCAGCCTTTCGGCGTTCCGTTACCAATAATCTGACGGTCGGCATCTGTAATGGCATGATCGCCGTTTACATCTAAATATTTAATATCGCCAGGAAGCAAAGTTTTACCACCCCGGTAACTTACATATTGGGCTGCTTCTGCCCTTTCGGCCTCGCTCCAGGTTCCTAAACGTACAAGCCCCCAGAATGAACCCACAGGCTCACCTACCCTGATAATACCAGTTTGATTGGTGAAATTTGGGTTACCCACACCAAAAATATCATCAGGAGTAGCCAAAGAAAGTACCTTGTTACGGTTAAGGGAGATATTGAAGCTGGTTTTCCAGGTAAAATTGTCGGTTTGTACATTTACCGTATTAATCCCTAAATCTAAACCTTTGTTCTGCATAGACCCGATATTTTTTCTGATCACCGAATATCCTGTGGTACGTGGAACCGGGGCATCCAATAACATATCGGTTGTTTTTCTATAATAAAGATCGGCCTCTAAATTAATGCGGTTGTTAAACAAACCTAATTCTAAACCCGCATCAACCTGTGCTGTTTTTTCCCAAACCAGATCCGGATTGGCCAACCTGCCGATACCAATACCGGTTACCTTACTATCATTAATAATAGCTGAGTTATTAACCAATGTGGCGAGCGATTGATACGCAGGGAGCTCTGAGTTACCACTTAAACCATAACTGGTTCTTAGTTTTAAGTTAGAGATAGTTTTGTTTCCTTTAAGAAAATCTTCGTCTGAAGCTTTCCAGGCCAGTGCTGCCGAAGGGAAAAAGGCAAACTTATGGTTCTCTCCGAATTTGGATGAGCCATCTACCCTACCTGTAAAAGTAACCAGGTATTTATCTTTAAAAGCATAGTTTAATCTTCCAAAATAAGAGTTAAAAGCCGATCTGTTCCGGCTAGAGCCCACTGTAATCGATTTACTTCCAGAGCCCATGTTATTGTTTCCGTAAAAATCGGTTACAAAATTCTCCGCATGGCTGGTATTGCTAAAGAAGCTGGTGGCCTGCCAGGAGATACCCAATAACGCATTAATGGCATGCGATTCGGCAAAACGTTTGTTATAGGTTAAATAGTTTTCCAGTGACCAGAAGGTTTCCCGATCATCGGTTACATTGGCCGTTCCATTCTGGCCATCAGAGATACCGTATAATTGTTTGGCATTGTACTCATTAATGTTACGGCTCACAATATTGGCCCCTAACTGGGTACGGAACTCTAAATCTTTGCTAAAGCTGATGGTAGAGTAAATACTTCCCAAAGCAGTTTGGGTAACCATTCCATATTTTTGATCAGTTAAGATGTGCACCGGATTAGAGCCTCCTTCTGCCCATGGAATCAGTTTATTATCGCCCCACTTGCCATCTGCCAGTTTAATCGGTAGAAAAGGAAATGCTTCTGTAATCATACGGACCGAATTTAAGCCGCCAGTTCCCTGATCAACAATGTTTTCATTCTGGTTATTGTAGCTCAAATTACCGCCTACCTTTAACCATGGTTTAATTTTACTATCGAAATTAAACCTGCCCGAATATCGTTTTAAATAAGAGTTCAGTAAAAGTCCCTGGTCATCGCGGTAGCCTGCAAAAACACCGTAAGTACTATTTTCGTTTCCACCTGTAAAACCCAGCTGGTGATTTTGCGAAAGTTTGTTCTGTGTAGATTCTTTTAACCAATCGGTATTATATAATGGATTTCCATTGCCATCGAAAAATTGAGGTAAGGCAATTCTGGCTGCTTTTGGAACGGGTTTGGATGCGTAACTTCCTGCTGCCCAACCTACCGGATCGTAAACTTTAATATTCTCATAAGCCAGATCCTGCACTTTAACGTATTCGAAGGCATCAAGCATCTTAACATGATGTGCCGCCAATGTATTTATACCAAAATCTGCATCATAGGTAATGCGTTGGGCATTTGCTGTTCCTTTTTTAGTGGTGATTAAAATTACCCCATTTGCACCCCTTGCACCGTATATGGCCGTTGAAGAAGCATCCTTTAACACCTCTACTGAAGCGATATCGCTTGGGTTAATGTAATCGATAGCGTTACTGTTCTGTGTTTGCGATCCCACTGGCAAAGCCACACCATCTACTACATAAAGTGGATTGTTGCTTGTATTGATTGAACTAAATCCACGGATTTTGATATTAGTCTGCCCGCCGGGCCTACCCGAGTTGGTGTTTACTTGTACACCAGAAATACGGCCAGCTAGTGCCTGGTTTAGCGATGAAGACGGACGTTCCTGAAGTTCGCTGGCTTTGACCACACCAACAGAACCCGTAAGATCTGTTTTTTTCACCGATCCATAACCAATTACCACTACTTCATCTAACTTATTGGCTTCGGCAGGTGCCATTTTAACGCTAATGTTAGCTTCATTGCCTACTGTTATATCTTTATTTTGATAGCCCACATAAGAAAAACGGATCACATCGTTTGTGTTGGCCTCAATGCTGAATTTACCAGCTTCGTCGGTTACAGCAGTTTTACCTGACGAAATGTTTTTGATGCCAACTCCAGGAATAGGCATGTTTTTTTCGTCTAATACGGTCCCTGTAATTACTTTTCGGTTTTGGATATGCACTAAAGGCATATTTAGCTCAGAAAATCCATCGGATTTTTCAGCAACCGGATTCATCGAAAAAGCAGGACTATTGAGCAAAAAAAGCACAGAAAGCCCTGAAATCTTTAGTAGATTGATTTTCATTGGTTTAGGTTTAGTAAATGGTTAGTTAATAATATATAATTCAACTGCTAGCAGCTAAAACGTTTTATCAATTATTCAATAAAAAATAATTGACTGCAAATCATCATCTTTAATCAGAAGGCTTTGAGTTAAAAGCAATTGTGTGATGGGAGATCGTATTTTTAAACGGGTTAAAAACTACACACAAATAAACTACACAGACATATACTGCACCACAGGTAGCAAATATTCCTAAGCTCATCATCATATTCGGTTATTGATAAATCGATTTATCAATTCAATATTAAATATTTTATCACAAAATCAAGAATATTATTTTGATCAGTAGAAGTACACTATCGTATAAATCCGATTACAGTATGATTACTTTTACAGGCGCAAAAATTTTTGAATAAGTATTTCAGGCAAATCAAAAAATGGCTCACTCTAAATTCACTATGCCTCACCTACTTAAGTGTATTTTTAAGAATTTGATAAAAAAATTAAGTTTTTTTTCAAGAGAAAGCACATCAGGTTTCTTATCAGTAACATTGATCAGCATTGTATCGCGAATGTTGTGTTTGGGCCTTGCCGTATATAAACTATCAGACCATGATAAAAAACGATAGTACAAAAAAGGCACCGAAATTTCCGATGCCTTTAAATGTTGCGCTGTATTTCTGATTAATTTAAATCAAAACGATCTAAATTCATTACTTTATTCCAGATGGCCACAAAGTCTTTTACAAATTTACCTTGTGCATCTGTGCTTGCGTATACCTCTGCAATAGCCCTAAGCTCGGCATTAGAACCAAATACAAGATCTGCACGGGTTGCGGTCCATTTTGGCTGACCAGTTGAACGGCTGCTTCCAATATAGAGTTCTTTATCTTCTGCAACAGCTTTCCATGCGGTTTCCATATCCAAAAGGTTTACAAAAAAGTCGTTAGTTAACTGGCCGGGTTTTTCTGTTAAGACACCATTTTTCGAGCCATCAAAATTTGTATCCAACGCACGTAAACCACCTACCAACACCGTCAGTTCAGGTGCTGTTAAAGTAAGCAACTGGGCTTTATCAATCAGGAATTCTTCTGTAGGAACAGGAGATTTTGAATTACGGTAGTTACGGAAACCATCAGCAGCTGGCTCTAAATAACCAAAAGATTCTACGTCGGTTTGTTCTTGCGAAGCATCCATTCGGCCTGGTGCAAAAGGCACTGTAACTGAATGGCCCGCAGCAGCTTTTTCTACCGCAGCAGCACCTGCCAATACAATTAAATCGGCCAGTGAAACTTTTTTGCCTTCAGCTTGTGCACCATTAAATTCTTTTTGGATTCCTTCCAATACGCCCAATACTTTCTGCAATTGTGGAGGATTGTTAACTGCCCAATCTTTTTGAGGAGCCAAACGGATCCGTGCACCATTGGCACCGCCACGTTTATCAGAACCGCGGAAAGTAGAAGCCGAAGCCCATGCAGTAGAAACCAGTTCGGCCACACTCAATCCTGAAGCCAATACTTTTGCTTTTAATGTTGCGATATCACTTTCATTGATCAATGCATGGTTAACAGCTGGTATCGGATCTTGCCAGAGCAATTCTTCTTGTGGTACATCTGGCCCTAAGTAACGTGCCAAAGGCCCCATATCGCGATGGGTTAATTTAAACCATGCCCTAGCAAATGCATCAGCAAACTGATCTGGGTTTTCTAAGAAACGTCTTGATATTTTTTCATAAGCCGGATCGAACCTTAAAGAAAGGTCGGTGGTAAGCATCGTTGGCAKGTGTTTTTTCGATCCGTCAAATGCATCAGGAATAATGGCGGCTGCATTTATAGCTTTCCATTGATGAGCACCGGCAGGGCTTTTCGATAATTCCCATTCAAATCCAAAAAGGTTTTCAAAAAAATTATTGCTCCACTGCGTTGGTGTTGTGGTCCAGATTACTTCCAATCCACTCGTAATGGCATCAGCACCTTTGCCAGAAGCATAACTGCTGTTCCATCCTAAACCTTGACTTTCGATACCGGCGGCTTCAGGCTCTTTGCCCACGTGATCTGCTGAAGCAGCACCATGGGTTTTACCAAAGGTATGCCCGCCAGCAATTAATGCTACCGTTTCTTCATCATCCATTGCCATGCGGCCAAAAGTATCCCGGATATCTTTCGCAGCAAGAATTGGGTCAGGGTTTCCATCAGGGCCTTCAGGGTTTACATATATTAATCCCATTTGCACGGCAGCAAGTGGTTTTTCTAAGTTACGTGAGTGAACATCTCCATCGGCATTGTCATCCGTAACCACAACACCGTGTGCTTTATGCGCACCGTCAGAACCGTGTGCATAACGGAGATCGCCACCCAGCCAGGTTGTTTCCGAACCCCAATATACCGATTCATCAGCCTCCCAAACGTCCTCACGCCCACCGGCAAATCCAAAGGTTTTGAAGCCCATCGATTCTAAGGCAATATTACCGGTTAAGATCATTAAATCTGCCCATGAAATTTTGCGCCCGTATTTTTGTTTAATCGGCCAAAGTAATCTGCGGGCTTTATCAAGGCTCACATTATCCGGCCAGCTGTTCAGCGGTGCAAAACGTTGTAATCCGGCACCAGCACCACCACGGCCATCGCCCACTCTGTAGGTCCCGGCACTGTGCCATGCCATGCGGATAAATAAACCTCCATAGTGACCAAAATCTGCCGGCCACCAATCTTGCGAATCCGTCATCAGTGCATGAAGGTCTGCCTTTAATGCGGCTAAGTCTAAACTTTTAAAAGCTTCGGCATAACTAAATTCGCCGTCCATTGGGTTGGATAAGTTAGAATGCTGACGCAAAATACCCAACTTTAACTGCTTTGGCCACCAGTCGCCATTTCGGGTACCGCCACCACCTACATTACTTTTCATGCTGCCATTATGAAACGGGCACTTGCTAATATCGTTCGATTCTTTTTCCATATATTTTTTGTTAGTATAATCTAATTCCTTATTAAAGCTTAACCGGAATATTATAAATTTAGAGAATTGAAAGAACTAATCACAATCATTTAATTCTATAATGGAATAGTTAGAATCTATTACTATGCTATATCAGCAATTTAGGAGGATGCCAGGGCTTAGATCATTAAAATTTAACCTTATGTTAATCCTTCCTTAAAATAAAAAGGCCACATTAAGTATTTAAATTTCGGAAGGTATGATGTAGCTGGCTTTCTCAGAATATACCCAGAAATTTCTTCTTCTTTTTACCGTTCTGTTTCCTGGCTTTTTCGGTTGCTTTTACTTGCTGGGGCCATTGCATTTTTGCTTTCCGGATGCTGTCTTCTCTCGCTGTTTGCAGCGCTTGCCTGTATTGCTGATTTGCGATTTCAAATGGCGACCGGTATGGGGTTGTCGGCGAGGCCGTAATATTATTGTTTTCTGTCTTAACTAAGCTGTAAACTACAAAGGCAACAACTAAGGTGCAGGCAGCAGCGTAGCCTAAAAAAGCCTTTCTTGACGCATGGATGTAATTTTCCTGGTGATATTCACCAGTCGAACTATTGTATTTTATTCCAGCCTTGAAAGCAAGGGGTTTTAATGTTGCCAGCTCTTTTTCAAGCTTTTGGTTCTTTTTCTGTGTATCAACATATAAACCGGCATAATGTAAGGCTTCGTTGGGTATAGTATTTTCTCTGTGCCTGATGTCTTGTGGTACCGACAATATTCCCGCATTAACTGCCTTCTGCAGTTCCATTCCATTGGCATACCGTTCATCTGGATTTTTTTGCAGGCATCGCCCGATCAGCTCAATCAACCAGTGGGGTACCTGCATCTCCGCATGCAGAATATCGTCCTGAAA
>NZ_JBFTQI010000157.1:0-9203 GCF_056398925.1 Pedobacter sp. 01T416_2 | reverse complement strand
ATATTTCATAGGGAGGGTATAAAGTTTAATGGTGAAAAGTTTAAACACATTATGTTTTAAACCTCTTTGCTATGATTTTGTTTTATTAAAACTCTTGTTGATGCTGTAATATAAATTTTTTGCAGTGTATCTTCCAGGATCAATTATTCGCCTAATGGTGTAAAGTGGATAGTTTTCATCCCGTGTTGTTGAAAGTATAAATGCCGCTTTAAAGCCATGTTCTTTCAGCTTGTGTAAAGTTGAAGCTTTAAAAACACCGTAGGGATAGGCGAAATATGCTACTTTTTTACCTGTAATCTCTTCCAGTTTTTTAGTTGGTGCATCAATTTGGGTTGTCCAGTCCTCGTCGGTAAACTGTGCAAAGTTTTTATGATCGTAGGTATGGCTGGCAATTGTATTTCCCTCGTCAGATAACTGTTTAATCTGTTCTTTAGTCATGTAGTTGATCCGCCCTTTTCTGCCGATGGATACCGTCATAATAAAATAAACGCCTTTAAAGCCGTATTTTTTCAGTGTTGTATTCCCAATGGTAAACTGATCTTCATCCGTATCGTCGAAAGTAATCATAATAGGCTTCTCAGGCAATTTAGCACCGTAAACCAGATAGTTGTACAACTGATCGGGTAAAATAGAATGGTAACCGCTATCGGCCAGCATTTTCATGTGGCCTTTAAATTTATCAGGGGCAATAATGTCGTCGTGAGCTCTTTTGCTATCGCTGGCAATGTTGTTTCTAATCTGGTGGTAACACAGAACAGGCACCTCTCTGCGTGTCAGAATGGTTTTATTATCGGCAGGTTTCGTATTTGCCGAATCTGTTTTAACCGTTTCAGTAGTGTTTGCAACAGCCGCTTTTTCTTTTGAAGCCTTGGAAGACAGGCACGAGGTTAAAAGTAGTGTAGAAACCACACCGTAGAGTAGAAAACTTTTCATGAAGCAATGGTCTTATTTAAAAGCTGTTTTTAATGCTGTTGCTTAATGTTTTAGGCGACCAGTAACCGCTGGCAATAATCCTGCGGATCGTAAACAATGGGTCTTTTTCATCGCGTTTGGTTGATAATTGATAAGCCATTCTAAAGCCACGTTTTTTAAGCTCAGGAATGCCTTCTGCATTCCATAAGCCGAAAGGATAGGCAAATTCTGTCATCTTTTTACCTGTAATTTCTTCCAGTTTTTTGGTTGGTTTATCTAATTGCTCTTCCCAATCTTTACCTGCATATTTTTTAAAGTTTTTATGATCGTAAGTGTGGCTGCCGATCACATTTCCTTCGTCAGCAAGTTGTTTAATCTGCTCTTTGCTCATGTAATCTACAAACTTGCCTTTTTTGCCGATCGAAACGGTCATGATGAAATAAACGGCTTTATAACCCAGTTTATCTAAAGTTGGGCGTACAATGGTAAACTGATCCAGGTCAGTATCATCGAAAGTTAGCATAATGGGTTTGCTCGGTAGGGCAGCACCAGTGTTCAGGTAGGCATAAAGCTGATCGGGTAAAATGGTATGGTAGCCACTATCGGCCAGCATTTTCATCTGGTCTTTAAAATTCTGGATTTCTACAATATAATCTTTACCTACTTTTCCATCGGTTGGTTTCCAGTTTCTTACCTGGTGATAGCATAAAATAGGTACCTGTTTCCGGGCTAAAATGGTTTTGGCATCGGCAACCTTTATTTTCGAAACGTCAACCGGTGTTCCCGCACCTGTAGCAGTCTTAGAAGTCTGCGTAGTAGAATCTTTAGCCGTGGCGTTTTCTGTTTGAGATTTAGATTGACAGCTGGCAAACAAGATTACTCCGGCTGTTATTAGGGTTAAAAAGCTGTATTTCATTATGAGGATATATAGCTACAAAACTATAAAATCTGTCAATTATTTAACCATCAAAATAAATTGTGTTAATAATTAATTTCTGATGCATAAAATTGAGCTAACTATCGCTTTTATTACACATTAAAGCCTGCTTAATATGCTTTAATTAAATAATTTAGCGGCTCAAACAAATTTTGATGAATAAACTTTATAAACTCCTGCTGTGTGCGCAGTTTTTATCCTTAACTGTAGCTGCACAAAACAAAACATTTACCCTAACCGAAAATATTCAGTCACAACCTAAAGCAAATTATCAACTTGCATCGCGTTTTTCGCCAAATAAGTTGAAAAAAATGGTTTATTCTACCGCTGTAGATCCGCATTGGCTAAAGTTGAGCAACCGTTTTTGGTACACTTTTGAAAGCCCGAAAGGAAAATTCTGGTACCTCGTGGATCCTGCATCAAAAAGCAAAAAAGTGATGTTTGACAATGCTAAACTGGCAGCAGATATTACCCTGATTGTTCGCGATCCATTCGATGCCGAACATTTACCGCTGGAAAACCTAAAATTTGCGGCCGATGAAAAAAGTATTTCTTTCGAAATCAAAAGCACGGTCGATGAATTGAAAAAAGACAGAAAAGATAAAAAAGCTGCAGATTCTATGCAGAAGAAAATATTTTCTTTCAAATACGAACTGGCCAGCGCGAAATTAACTGAGGTGCCAAATTTCAGTAAGCCAAAGCCAAAACCATCATGGGGATCGGTAGCGCCCGATTCGTCGGCTATTATCTTTTCCCGTAATTACAACCTGTATTGGATGGATAAAGACAACTACAAAAAAGCAGTCAAAAATGAAGATGACAGTACAATTGTAGAACATCAGCTCACTAAAGACGGTGTTAAATTCTATTCGTACGGAAGTGATGGCGATGGTGAAAACAATGTAGAGAACGAAAAAAATAATAAAAAACGCCGTGGTGCTTATGTGCTTTGGTCGCCGAATTCGAAATATTTCGTATTGGATAGAACCGATTCGCGTAAGGTTAAAGATCTTTGGGTAATTAATAGTGTTACACCTGGCCGTCCGACGTTAGAAACTTATAAATATCAAATGCCGGGAGAGGCTGAAGCCCCTCAGGATGAAGTTTTGCTATTCGATTTTGCTGCAAAATCTTATAAAAAACTGAGTGTTGCCGCATTTAAAGATCAAAGTGTTTCGGTTTGGAGCAAACCATCATTAAATAAAGACCGTGATAACGAATTCCGTCCGTCTATTTGGTTGGGTAATGATAGCAGGTTCTATTTTTCACGCACCAGTCGCGATTTAAAACGTATCGACATCGGTACGGTTGATATTGCTACCGGAAAAGTTACGCCTTTAATCGACGAACGTTTTAATACCTATGTTGAAGTTAACCGCCCAGGTTTGGTAAATGATGGCAACGAACTGATTCATTGGAGTGAGCGCGATGGTTGGGCACATTTTTATCTCTTTGATGGAAATGGGAAGCTGAAAAACCAGATTACCAAAGGTGCTTTCCACTGTGAGAGTATCGTAAATATCGACGAGAAAAAACGTATCCTTTATTTTACGGCAAATGGCAGGGAAGGTAAAGAAGATCCTTACTACTTACATTTATACAGCATCAATTTTGATGGTTCGAACATGAAACTGTTAAATGCAGGTGATTTTGACCATGTGGCGAATATGAATGATAACAATACTTTCTTTGTTGATAATTATTCGAGGGTAAACACTGCACCAAAAGCCACGCTTTACGATGGATCAGGCAAAAAAGTGATGGATCTTGAAACTACAGATCTTTCATTATTGATAACAGCAGGTTACAAATTTCCTGAACCTTTCAAAGTAAAAGCAGATGATGGAATTACCGATCTGTACGGTGTAATGTATAAACCTTTCGATTTCGATCCGAATAAAAAGTATCCGATTATCGAATATGTTTACCCAGGCCCGCAAACAGAAGCGGTAAACAAAGCTTTTAGCAAGAGCATGGACCGTACCGAGCGTTTAGCTCAATTTGGTTATATCGTAATTACGGTAGGTAACCGCGGCGGAAACCCTTCGCGATCTAAATGGTACCATACTTACGGTTATGGCAATCTGCGCGATTACGGTTTGGCAGATAAGAAAACAGCTATTGAGCAACTGGCTGCCAAATATTCTTACATCGACGAATCGAAAGTGGGCATTACAGGTCACTCTGGCGGTGGCTTTATGTCAACCGCTGCTATGCTGGTTTATCCTGATTTCTTTAAAGCTGCGGTTTCGAACGCAGGAAACCACGATAATAGCATTTACAACCGTTGGTGGAGCGAAAAACACCATGGGGTAAAAGAAACCATTTCTTTAAAAGGCGATACCTCATTTAAATACAGCATTGATAAAAACCCTGACCTGGCCAAAAATTTAAAGGGACATTTGTTATTGATGCACGGCGATGTAGATAATAATGTGCATCCGGCAAACTCTATCCGCGTGGCCAATGCACTAATGAAAGCTGGTAAACGTTTCGATTTCTTGATTATTCCTGGTCAGCGCCATGGTTTTGGAGATATGACGGAGTATGCTTTCTGGAAACTGGCAGATCACTTTAACAAATATTTAATCGGCGATTTTTCTGAACCGAGCGATGTTGATTTAGTAGAAATGGACAGAGATATCGAACAGAACGGAAAATAGTTTTTATTACAATAGTTTATTTTGATGGCCTGTGGAAACGCAGGCCATTTCTTTTGCCATTATTGTAAGGCTAATTTTAATCGCTAATTGTTGCGTCACCCTGACCTGTAACGCAGCGGAAAGCTACGAAGTAAACCGAGCCTTAAGCGAGCTCACCGAAGGTAAWTTATTTCAGGGGCTATTTCAATACGATTCGTCATTGCGAGGCTAATCCTTCATTAGCCGTGGCAATCTATCCGATTAATGTTAGGTACGAAATAGGTGCTCATGCAACCTCAAAAATGAAATACTGCCTTGGCCATCTAGCCCCGGTTGAAGCGTTACCCTGCAGCAACGAGGTACGAGGCAGCGAAGCGTATAAGCGTAAAACGGGAGAGGCTAAATGTTTTGCACAGGTATTGCGCTCCAAAAAAAAACTTAATTGTTGAGACTCCCTTTGTTAGCCGTGGCAATCTATCCGATTGGTGTTTGTTTTTGGTGTTACATAGCTTTTTGGAAAGCAGGCTTCGGTAGTTGTTCGGTTATTTCAGTCCCGCTATTGCCTATAGTCCCGATTTGAAATTTTCTTAAATACAATAGTGGTTAAATCGGGAACTATTCGGCGCTATCAGGTTTGATAATTTAGGGTTGTGTTCCAAATTTAAACCTTTCTATTGCAAATTTTTTTTCCTTTCGCCATGCTTTGCGTCCTCACAAACCATTTCGTTATTTGTTTAATTACAGATAAAAAGAATAAACACAGATTCAATCCGTGTTTATCAGTGTGCATCTGTGGTCAATAAACAAAAAAGCCCCGAAAATTTCGGGGCTTCTGATCTGTTAAGGTAATCCGTTAGTGTTTTTTTATTTGTAAAGGTAATTTACTGCAATCACATCATTTGCATTAAAAGTACGGTTACCGCCATTAGAACAGGCCAACATAAATGAGCCTGCATCAGGAGTTGAAGGCGTTCCCGGGATTCTAATTGCCCCCACATTCGATGCGCCTTCGTTGCCTGCGCCACTTGCGCCACAGCTAAAGGCACGGTTCATATAATCCGTATGGCGGAAACCGATACAATGGCCTACTTCGTGCTGGATCACAGAAGCAAGGTATAATAAATCAGGGTTGGTTCCATAAGCAGCAGCATTGGTGTTCATTTTAATTTGATTGTATGGCTTTCCTGATGCTGTTGGGAAACCCGCAGAACCTAAGGTAATAAAGCCGCCACTTGGACCTTCATTAAAGCCAATAACGTTAATGTTGCCGGTTGTACCTGCGCTAGCCCTTTGGAAAGTAATGCGTAAACCCAATGAGTTGTACCTCGAAATCATGGTGTTTACTGCATCGCTATATACCTGAGGTAAATTGGTTACCGACACTGTAATTACACGTGGTAAAGATTTAACCAGGTTTGTGGTTCGGTACTGCTCAGTTTCGGCAATGTTTAAATTTGCACCAGTAGAAGGTTCAGCTAAATTGTCATCAGTTAAAAGAATATCTCCTTCTACCAAATAACCTTCATCTGTTTTACGGATATTGTCGGTGCTAAAGCCTAGAGATTTGATCTGTGATAATTTGTCTGCTGAAATTTCAGTTTTGTTTTCTACCGCGTTTTCTGTATTATTACTCTTACATGAGTATAGGTTAGCGAGTAAAAGGCATACTGCTGCAATCGATAAAAATTTTGTTGTTTTCATCTTAGTTGGAATTAAATTAGTTTAGGTTGAATAAGTTAGTTAATAAAATTTGTGGATTACCTTATTAATCCTAATTTAGAGAAGATAATTGATGTAAACAAAATTTTACAATAAAATAAATATTGAGAGTCTGTACTGTATTTTTAGTTATATGTTTTTGTCTATCTGTGCTTGGTTTAAACGCACAAGTACAACCTGCTGGAATAGAAAAATATTTTGAAAAATATATTTCCAAAAATGGCAATTCACAAAAATTAAATGCCGAAGGGCTCATTTTGGTCCGGTTCAATCGTACGTTGACGGCTACCGAAATTCAATTATTAAACCCTAAAAAGAAACTTGCCGGCGATTATTTTATTGTCGAAAAACCGGCTGTCTCCAGCCTCTCTAATTATGTGATTTATCAAGAAAAAGCTAACGGACTATGGAAAGCCAGCGATCGGTTAATCAAAGTGCTTGCCAAGTCAACAAAAAAGAACGATTCCATTCTGGTTAGGCTATCCTTTAAAAATATAAATGCTTTACCTGTTTCAGCTAAAAACTTAAGCATAAAATCAATAGATCATATCAACAACATGATTATGGTTAATATTTTACAGGCTGATTTAATGTTGATATTGGAACTGGATGATATTTTATACGCTGATGTTTTGCCTGTTGCTAAAGAGGAAGTGGTCATTAATGGTATCGACCTCGGCTTAAACCAAATTTCTAATGCCCATCGTCTTTTTCCGGATATTGATGGCAGAGGTATAAATGTTTCCTTTAAAGAAGGGATGTATGATGCAGCCGACCTTGATTTATTAGGAAAAACACTTCCAGGAGCAACTATTGGTACAACACCAACTACCCATGCTACCATTATGGCCACCTTGGCATTAGGAAACGGCAATTCATTTATCCGTGGTTTAGGTGCCGCGCCAAAATCCAAATTGGCATATTCTGATTTTTCTAACCTCATGCCAGATTTGGTTACTGATTTAAACAGGCTTCAGATTAAGGTTCAAAACCATTCGTATGGTACCGATATAGACAATGACTACGGAATGGAAGCAGCTGCGTACGATAAGCAGATTTACGAAACCGATACTTTGATCCATGTTTTTTCTGCCGGAAATAAAGGAACAACAACGCCATCAGTTGGTTTTTATCAAGGGATAACCGCCAGAGCCAACTTAACAGGCAATTTTAAGCAGGCTAAAAATTTATTGGTGATAGGAGGGATTAGCAGAGAAAATATTTCTGAAAATCTGAGCAGCAAAGGTCCTGCCTATGATGGGCGCGTAAAACCGGAGCTTGTTGCCTTGGGCGAAGACGGAACATCTGGCTCTGCTGCAATTACCAGTGGATCAATCGCATTGTTAGAACAATTTTATCAGCAGAAATATAAAAAAGCGGCTTCTGTTTCATTAATTAGAGCAACAGTAATTAATTCGGCTGATGATTTGGGAACACCACAGCTAGATTTTTTATATGGCTATGGCAAATTGAATGTGGCCCAATCGTTAAAAACTTTAGATGAAAACAGGGCATCTTTGTATGAAGTGGCCAAAAATCAGGATTTGCTTATTCCCTTGGCAATTCCGGCTAATGTAGCTGAAGTGAAACTAACCATTACCTGGAACGATCCTCCTGCTGTTGTAAATGCAGCACAAAGTTTGGTTAATGGATTGGATTTAAGTCTAGAAAATCCTGTTGGAAATTTAACACTGCCCTGGGTGTTAAGCAGCTTTCCGCATTTAGATTCCCTCTCAAAGCCAGCTGTGCGTAAGGCCGACGTTATCAATACCATTCAACAGGTTAGCCTCGATAATCCCTCGGCAGGTGCTTATAATATTCATGTTAATGGTAAAAGGATTACACGGGGCAATAACCAGCGCTTTGCGATGGCTTATCGTTATACATTCAAAAACACTTTTTCTTTCATCAATCCTGAAAAAAACGAATACTTTTTTGCCAATGAACAAAACTACATCAGGTGGGAGAATACTTACACCAGTAAAACCGGAAACTTATCGGTGAGCTATGATGAAGGGGCTACATGGAAATCAATTGCTTCGGGGATTGATTTAAGCAAAGGTTTTTATAATTGGAATACACCAGATTTGTTTGCAAAAGCAATGATAAAAATGGAAGTGGATGGAAATGTAATATTGAGCCAATCATTTACGATTTCTAGTCCGAGGACATTGAAAGTTGGCTATGTATGTAAAGACGGTGCTGTGTTCAGCTGGGATCCACAGCCTGGTGCAAAAGATTATACTTTGTACAATATTGTGGATAATATTCTTTCTCCGGTGCYGAGCCTTACTGATACTATAGTTAAGCTTGATGCAGGCAAGATTAATAGTAAATATTTTGCGATAGCAGCTAACGGGGTAGGTTTTGCAGGTTTAAAAAGTTATACTATCGATTATACGCAGCAGGGAATTGCCTGTTATGTAAGAAATTTATCGGCATCTGTAAGTGAGGATAAAGTAAAACTAGATCTCAGTATTGGAAGTACCTTGGATTTAAAGAATATCATTTGGGAAAAACAGACCGGGCCAAATACTTTTAGTGTTTTACAGCAGACGAAGCCAGTTTCAAATCAACTCGATTATACAATTTTTGATGAAAAGCCAAAAGCTGGAATCCAGTTTTACCGCGTTACTTTCGAAACTGCCAACGGCCAGGTGCAGAGCGATCTGGTTTCGGCAGTATTTCTTAAGGACAATGAATTTTCTTTCTTTCCCAATCCAGTTGCCGATTATTTAACTATTCTGAGCGGATCATTCGAAGATTATAGTCTATCTATTTTTAACATATTAGGACAGAAGGTTTTTGAGGAAAAGGCCACAAGTTCGAGCCGTTTTTTGCTCAACGCTTTATCAACAGGTGTTTATGTAGGTGTGATCAATAAAAACGGGCAGCAATTGAAAAAATTTAAGTTGATTAAGCAATAATTATAACATGTTTTGCGTAAATCTTTGTGATTATCGGGAGGCATTTTGGTTCCCGCAGATTAAAAA
>NZ_JBFTQI010000156.1:0-9205 GCF_056398925.1 Pedobacter sp. 01T416_2 | reverse complement strand
GGTTTACTCAACCCCGGAAAAATTATTCACGAAGTTGGAACCATCCGCATGGGCGACGATCCTAAAAAATCGGCTTTGAATAAATATTGCCAGGCACACGACTGTAAAAACCTATTTGTGGTTGATGCGGGTCCGTTTGTTCAACAAGGTGATAAAAATGCCACCTGGACGATTTTAGCGCTTTCGATGCGTACAGCCGAATATATTTTAGCTCAAAAGAAAAAACAAAACATTTAAAGAATTACCATATGAATAGACGTGATTCCATAAAAGCATTAGGTTTAACAGCTGTTAGTACTGCGGTATTGTTAGAGGCCTGTAAACAACCTGAAACAAAAACAGAAGTAGCCGCACCTGAAGAAACCGCAAAGGAAGCCGGAAGAGAACAATGGGAAATAGACCGTGATAAGAAATTAAAAGCTGAAACCTTTTTCACTAAACATGAAATGGCTACCATTACAGTTCTTGCCGACATTATTATTCCTAAAGATGATGTATCGGGCAGTGCATCTGATGCTAAAGTGCCAGAATTTATCGAATTTATTGTAAAAGATATTCCTGAACATAAAGTACCGATGCGTGGCGGCCTGAAATGGCTGGATGTATATAGCTTTAATAAATTCCAAAAATCATTTGTTGAGGCATCAAAGGATCAACAAATTTCGATTGTAGATGAAATTGCATACCCTAAAAAAGCCAGACCGGAAATGCAGGCGGGTGTAACTTTTTTCAATAGAATGAGAAACTTAACAGCATCAGGTTTTTACACTACAGAAATTGGTGTAAAAGATATTGGTTATGTAGGCAATGCGCCAAACCAGTGGGCTGGTGTTCCAGCAGATGTACTGAAACAGTACGGAATGGAGAATGTGAAAGTATAATTGCAAAAAAAATCATCTTTGCGAGGCACGAAGCAGTCTTAATGCGCCAGCTAGTAGCGATCGTTGTAAGATTGCTTCGTCGTTCCTCCTCGCAATGACGACCGTTGTGAATTACGCGGTTTGTGAAGATTCCGAACCACAGTACATGGAAAATATAATCTTATACCAAAGAAGTCAAGTTTAAAAAACTTGACTTCTTTTATTTATTGTAATAAAGACCCTGAAACAAGTTCAGGGTGACGGCCAATAAAATATTACTCTACAATCAAAATCAAACCTTTTCCTTTTTCAACAGGAATAAATTTTCCATCAGGATAACTTCCCGAAGTTTGAAACTTGTCAATTGCAGGAGCTGCTATTTTTACTTTCCCGGCATCTAACCCCAGCTTCGCCCAATCGATAGTTAAATTAACCTTTATATCTGCTTCTGCCCAACTTGCCAATGAAATCATTGTTTTACCTTTTTGTTTATAAACAGTTGCCAATACTTTAGGGTTATCGGTTTTAACCGGACAGTTTTCGCTCCAGTAACCGATCATCTCAGATCCTTTTATGCCGAAATTATCCCAGGCTTTCCATAATGGTTTTGGGTCACTTTTGTCAGACCATCCCAAGCGGCTTGTCATGCCATAAATCATACCACGCCAAGGGTTTCCATCATCCTGTAACATCTCTCCCATTAATCCAAAAGGTATTCCGCTTACCTCTGTTAAAAAGAAATCGGGATTGTTTTTTTGGTAATCGAAATATTCGCCAAACCATAAACGGTTTAAATAAGGGAAATGTTCCAGGTATAAAATGGCACTATTGTTAAAGCCATCACTTTTATTGTATTGATTCGCAGAGTGCAAGTCGATAATCCCCGGGTGGTTATCCTGTGTCAATACACGTTTTATACGCTTCATGGTTACACGGTCAAATGCCACATCATCCAAGTATACACCATCAATCCCAACGTTGTTTACCAACCAATTCATTCCTTCTACGTAATAGTTGTGCCAACGGTTCATTCCGCTGTTAATTACGGCCGCGTCTTTTATTTCAGGAACAAACCAGGCAGCAATATAATTGGAATCTAAATGTTCCTGTAGCCAGCTAAAGCCTCCTCCTTTACCAGGAGAGTATACTTCAGTACCTAAACTCCTTAAAGCCGGCCACTCATATGCATGGTTAGAAAGTTCGCGAACCGTATTATAAATTTTAACTTTTAATCCTTTTGAGTGTGCTTTACCGATATAATCTTTCATCTTTTTCCATTCGATAAATGGATAATTGATCCAAGGGTTGATCGGCGTGGCATGGTGAATGTTCACCACCGTTGCACCTTTAGCTTTGATCGTATCTAAATCGCCATATTTATGGTAAAAACGATTGTCCCATTGAAAATCGGTGTTAAGTAAATGGAAAGGTGTGATCAGTAAATTGAAATTGTAGTATAACACATCACCCTTTTTCATGCTTCTAGCACCAGTAAAATTGTCGGCAAGCATCGAACTTCCTTTAACATTAATCTGGATGCCGCCTTTATTACCATTACCCCACGATTTAGGCAATAATAAGGGCTTTTGAAGATAGAAATTAGTATTAAGCGGGCGAACATAGTTTTCATCTCTTAAGTTGTAATACAGGCCTGCATTTACGTTCCCGATCCAAACGGCATCCTGGTTTTTACTCGCTACATCCCATTTCCATTTTACAGTATCTGGTCTAACACCACCTTTTTCACCTAGGCCCATCAAATATTTAGTAGAGCCCTTATCAAATGGGATATGAAAATCGACATTACTAAATTCAACATCCATTAACGCGGTTACCTTAACTACATAATGTACATAGCCATCAAACTCTAAAGCACCTTCTAAATCCATTCTCAGGTTTTCAGAAGTATTGGTGGCCGTCCACTTTACGGTTCCAGCTTCTTTACTGGTGATCTGAAAATTACTAGGTACAAATTTCTCCTGCGTTTTTGGCGTATTAAAAAAGTGAAAGTGGATAGGTTCTGCAAGGATATTATTAGGTTTTTCGCTATAAGCCGTCATCTCTGCATTAAAGAGCGTTTGAATCTGCTTAGGAAAACCATCGGTATTAATTTCGAACTTTCTACCTAAAAGCGAGATTACATTCCCATCAACTGTTAGTGGCGTATATGGTGCTACAACCGTATTCGCTTGTGCTAAAGTAGAATTTAGCCAGGTTAAGCGAGTCTGTTTATCTGGGGTTCCTACCCCAGCATCGGCCAAAACTTCGTTGCCTACTGTAATTTTGGCATCGATTACTTTCGATTTCCCATTGGCTTTAACTGTAAATTTTCCAGCATAAATACCTGCAGCAGTATTTTTAGGAATGTTGACCGTAATCCACATCGGCTGAATTTTGCCAGAGGCTACATTTACATTTTCGACCAAAGGTTTGTTATCATAACTTGTTCCATTGGTATTTAAGCAGTTAATGTATTTTGAAGAAATTACTTTTCCGGCTGAATTTTTTAAATCACCGAAGCTAACCACTACATTTTTCAGATCTTTTAAAGCAAATACGCCTAATTGAAAAGCATAGTTTTCACCTTTGCCAGCCGATCCTGTAAAAGTATTTGCAGCGCCTTTTTGCACCCAGCGATAAGGTAAATCGTTCTGCATTTTGATCGGAAACATTCTGTCCTCTGGAAAAACGACAAAAGCTTCTGAAGCATATTTGGCCTTTATTGCAGCCGTTTCTTTGCCAGTGGCAATTACTTCCATTGGGTAAAAAGAGTTGAAAGCATCGATAGACTGGATCTCTACAACAGATGTATTCACTTTAACCTGTTTTGCCGCCCTTAACCATGCCTGGTCAGCCTGTTTAGGCTTTAAGTAAACTCCTTTCGGATAATTACTTCTTCCCTCATTTTTATAAGCGAGGTAGTAAACATAATATTTTCCAGCTCCAGGTGCTTCGAAATAAATATCAGCACTTTCTCTTGTCAATTTATCTGTGCCCACTACCGAAACAGTTTTACCACTGGCATCTTGTACGATGATTCCTTTTAGTTCTGGATGTTCATCTCTCCGGCGCCAATCGATTTTAGCATGGGCAATTTGGCCTGTACCAGCAAACTGCACCACAACTCTATGGTTACCTAAAGAATCGGGATTCCAGTCATTGTTACCATTGGTGTATTTTAATGTTTGTGCATTAAGAGATAGCTGTCCGAAAAGACAGAGTAATAGAAAAAGCCTGAATTTCATTTCAAATTTGTTTTCGGCTAATTTATAGATACCTAGCTAAAATAAAGCTATGTAATGAAAAAATGAGACAAACGTTTGATTTATTTGGTTCAATAGTTCAATAGTTCATTGGTCAATAGTTCATTAGTGGCTATCATGTGCCTAATGGAGTTATGCCATAGATTCATAGTGGTGTCAGATGTTGCCATCTGACACATAGAAGAAATTCTTAAGATCTAATTTATTTTTAACAAACTGTCAGATGGTAACATCTGACGCCACAGAATAACATCTGACAGCACAAAACGGCACAAAAAAAGTCCTGCTCTTTCGAACAGGACTTTTTTAATCTTAAGGTGAATAAAATTATTCTCCTTTTGGTTCTTCAGTAGCAGGAGCTTCTTCAGCAGGCGCAACTTCTTCAGCAACTTCAGCTTTCGCTTCAGCAGCTTTAGGTGCAGCAGTAGCTTTACTTCTACCACGACGAGTTGTTTTCTTCTCTTCTTTAACCTCTGCATCTTTACCGTAAACTGTATTATAGTCTACCAATTCAATTAAAGCCATTTCAGCGTTATCACCTAAACGGTTGTTTAATTTAATGATACGAGTGTAACCACCTGGACGGTTTGCAACTTTCTCAGCAATTTCGCGGAATAAGATTGTTACTACTTCTTTATCTTGTAAATAAGCAAATACTGTACGACGTGAGTGAGTAGTATCATTTTTTGATTTAGTGATAATTGGCTCAACATAAGTACGTAAAGCTTTAGCTTTAGCTAAAGTTGTTGTAATTCTTTTGTGCAAAATAAGTGATGAAGCCATGTTAGCTAACATCGCCTTTCTGTGGCTTGCGGTTCTACCTAAGTGGTTTACTTTTTTACCGTGTCTCATTGTTTTTTAATTGAGTGTATACCGTCTCGTTGCAATTAAGCTGAGGGAATTATACACTGTGAAATAATAATTTATTCAGCGCTAAGCGCATGGCGCAATGCGTTTATTCTTCGTCTAATTTAAATTTAGACAGGTTCATACCAAATGATAAACCTTTTGATTTTACTAATTCTTGGATCTCTGTTAAAGATTTTTTACCGAAGTTTCTGAATTTTAACATATCAGCAACATCGTAAGAAACTAAATCAGCTAAAGTACGGATATCAGCAGCTTTTAAGCAGTTTAATGCTCTAACTGAAAGATCCATGTCTACCAATTCAGTTTTAAGGATTTTACGCATGTGTAAAATTTCCTCATCAACTTCTTTAGTTTCTTCTTTAGCTTGAGATTCTAATACTAAATTCTCATCAGAGAATAACATAAAGTGTTGGATAAGGATCTTAGCCGCTTCTTTTAATGCTTCTTCTGGATGAATTGAACCGTCAGTAGAGATATCTAAAACCAATTTTTCATAATCCGTTTTTTGCTCAACACGAAAGTTTTCGATCGTGTATTTTACATTTTTCATTGGAGTATAAATCGAATCGATTGCGATTACACCTACAACAGCATCAGCAACTTTATTTTCTTCAGCAGGTACATAACCACGTCCTTTATTGATGGTTAATTCCACTTCCAAAGTAACAGATTTATCCATATTGCAAATTACATGCTCAGGATTTAAAACTGTAAAGTTGTTAGAGAATTTAGTGATATCACCAGCTTTAAACTGATCTTGACCATTAACGATGATGAAAACTTTTTCAGAATCACCTGAATCACCTGTTTTCTTAAAACGAACTTGTTTTAAGTTTAAGATAATATCAGTTAAATCTTCTACAACACCTTTCATGGTAGAAAACTCGTGAGATACGCCTGAAAAACGAATAGTAGTAATAGCATAACCTTCTAATGAAGAAAGTAAAATTCTTCTTAAGGCATTACCAATTGTTACACCGAAACCGGGCTCTAAAGGACGAAATTCAAATGTGCCATCGAAATCGGTTGATTTCTGCATGATCACTTTGTCTGGTTTCTGAAATGCTAAAATTGCCATTTATAATTTTTTAAATTCGTTATTGAATATATAGTAACATGAAAAAAGTTAATTACCCTTCTGAGGTAATTAACTAGTTCATTTATTACTTTGAGTACAACTCGATGATTAAGTTTTCCTTGATGTTTTCAGGAATCTCATCACGTTGAGGGTAGGTTAAGAATTTACCAGTTAATTCACTAGCGTTCCACTCTAACCAAGCAAACTTATTAATAGTTCTACCTGCAACTGAGTTACTAATTGATTCTAAAGATTTAGATTTCTCACGAACAGCAACCACATCACCAGCTTTTAACTGATATGAAGGGATATTTACAACTTCACCATTCACGGTAACGTGTTTATGGCTAACTAACTGGCGTGCACCAGAACGGGTTGTTGAAATACCTAAACGGTAAACTGTGTTATCTAAACGTGCTTCTAATAACTGAAGTAAGTTATCACCGGTAATACCAGCACGAGAAGATGCTTTTTTAAACAAGTTACTGAATTGTTTTTCTAATACACCATAAGTATATTTTACTTTTTGTTTCTCCATTAACTGGATAGCATATTCAGATTGTTTTCCTCTTCTTTTTGATGAGCCATGTTGCCCAGGAGGATAATTTTTTCTGTCTAACACCTTATCAGGACCGAAGATTGGTTCTCTGAATTTACGGGCGATTTTTGATTTTGGGCCTGTATATCTTGCCATTTTTTTTTCTGTTTTAAAGTATCGTCAGATCTGTAACCTGAGATTCTTAGCTTTAAAATTAATTAAACTCTTCTCTTTTTAGGAGGACGACATCCGTTGTGAGGAAGTGGAGTAATATCTTTAATAGATGTTACTTCGATACCTGCTACTTGCAAAGTTCTGATTGCAGATTCACGACCTGAACCCGGACCTTTTACAAATACTTCAACTTTACGCAAACCTAAATCAAACGCAACTTTACCACAATCTGAAGCTGCTTGACCAGCCGCATATGGTGTGTTCTTTTTAGAACCTTTAAAGCCCATTTTACCAGCAGAAGACCATGAAATAGTCTGTCCATTGTTGTTTGTTAAGGTAACGATAATGTTGTTGAAGGTAGCATTGATATGCGCCTGACCAACAGACTCAATTACAACGATACGTTTTTTTGTTACTTTTTTACTCTTAGCCATTTTATCTTTTAGATTTTAGATATGAGACTTGAGATATGAGACTTTCTCTACCCCGACACTCAGTATCCTACTTTTTATCTTTTATTCCAGATTTGAGCAGATTTTAAAGATATGGTGCTCACATCTAAAATCTCATATCTCATATCTATCTATTACTTAGTAGCTTTTTTCTTGTTAGCAACTGTTTTTCTCTTACCCTTACGAGTACGTGAGTTGTTTTTAGTACGCTGACCACGAGAAGGTAAACCTTTTCTGTGACGTAAACCACGGTAACAACCAATATCCATTAAACGTTTGATGTTTAACTGAACCTCTGAGCGTAAAGCACCTTCTACTTTAATCTCATCGTTAATCATTGTACGGATAGCTGATAACTCATCATCAGACCAGTCTTGTACTTTTTTGTTCAAGTCGATACCTGCTGTAGTTAATATACGTTGTGCAGTTGTTCTGCCAATTCCGTAGATATACGTTAAACCGATCTCTCCTCTTTTGTTTCTTGGTAAATCAATACCTGAAATCCTTGCCATATTTATTTATTTTTTGAGTAACTCCGAACGGCGGGCCACCGTTGTGCGGTTCATTACAATATTTTTAATTACCCTTGACGTTGCTTGTATTTAGGATTTTTCTTGTTGATTACGTAAAGTTTACCTTTACGGCGAATAATCTTACAATCAGCGCTACGTTTTTTAATTGATGATCTAACTTTCATTTTATTTGTATCTATAAGTAATGCGTCCCTTTGTTAAATCATAAGGAGACATTTCCAATTTAACTTTATCTCCAGGAAGAATTTTGATGTAGTGCATCCTCATCTTACCTGAAATATGCGCAATAATCTCATGCCCGTTCTCGAGTTCTACCCGGAACATCGCATTGGATAATGCTTCTCTTATTACTCCGTCTTGTTCAATTGAGGCTTGTTTAGCCATATTTTATTGATTGTTACTTAATTAGCTGCTTCTAAACAGGGTTGCAAAATTAAATAAAAAATTTTAATTATTTATTTTTTTTGTTGTAAAACTTCTTCTATTATAGAAAACGTTGATAAAACATCTGCTTTGCCCTTTTTTACGGCTACTGTGTGTTCAAAATGTGCCGATGGTTTATTGTCTTTACTGGTTACCGTCCATCCATCGTT
Source organism: Pedobacter sp. 01T416_2 (assembly GCF_056398925.1). Lineage (NCBI taxonomy): Bacteria > Pseudomonadati > Bacteroidota > Sphingobacteriia > Sphingobacteriales > Sphingobacteriaceae > Pedobacter > Pedobacter sp. 01T416_2. The sequence goes on along the minus strand of NZ_JBFTQI010000156.1, from coordinate 844 downwards.
ATGGAATTTAACACCGGCTACGCCTGCATTGATCATGGGTTCTATCGCAATTACCATTCCTTCTTCAAGTTTTGGCCCTGCACCACGTTTCCCATAATTCGGAACTTCTGGTTTCTCATGAAGTTTTACACCAACACCGTGCCCAACAAGCTCTCTTACTACACCAAATCCATTAGCTTCTGCATACTGCTGAACAGCGAAACCGATATCACCGATACGCATACCAACAACAGCTTTTTCTATCCCCAATTCCAGGCAACGTTTAGTAACCTCAATCAATTTCTGTTTTTCGGCATCAATTTCCCCGATAGAGAAAGTATAGGCCGAATCGCCAAAATAATTGTTTTTAATAACCCCACAATCAACTGAAATTAAGTCGCCCTCCTGGATTACGTATTCGCTTGGAAAACCATGAACAACCTGTTCATTTGGCGAAATACATAAAGAATTAGGGAAACCATTATAGTTTAAAAATGCCGGAATCGCTCCATGGTCACTTATAAACTCGTAGGCTAGTTTATCTAACTGAATAGTAGTCATGCCTGCTTTTATCACCTTGGCCACTTCGGCCAAAGTTTTAGAAACAAGCATGGAACTTTCTCTTATTAACTCGATCTCCTCAAGAGATTTGTAATAAATTTTAGACATTCGTTACACTACAACGCTGCGTTGCTACTTGCAGCAGGAACACCTGTTCTGCCAGTAACTCTACCCGTTTTCATCAAACCATCGTAATGGCGCATCAATAAATAACTTTCGATCTGCTGTAAAGTATCCAATACAACACCAACTAAAATCAATAAAGAAGTACCACCGAAGAAGTGCGCAAACTCTTGTTTAATGC
>NZ_JBFTQI010000155.1:0-9236 GCF_056398925.1 Pedobacter sp. 01T416_2 | reverse complement strand
GTTTTAAGGTGGTTGGATCCAGGACTTTACCGTTTAAACGTTTGTAAGTCACGTTCATATCCAATACCTCCGGTCGGTTTGGCAAGAAATTGTTCTGACCAGCAATTGGTTGTCCTTCTAAAACCAAACGGACAAACAATACATTATTGCCATTATTGGTAATAGAAGCCGTATTTCCTTTAAAGGTTACAGGTGTACTGTTGATGTATTGATTTGAACTTACAGGTGCCGATTTTCCGTCTAGTACATACTGATATTGCAGTTTATTTGCCGATTGGTTTGAACCACAGAATTTTGCAATAGCCAACAAACTATAAGCGGTTGTTTGTGTGCTGTACCAGGTGTTTTCGCCAAGTTTAGCAGCTAAAGGTTGTAGTAAATTCGCAGCTTTTGCTTTCTGACCGAGTAGGGTTAGGGTTTCTAAAATCATGGCTTCATCGCGCACATCGGAGCCATAAGTTCCACCCAATTGTTTGTAAGCCTGAATAGATGTATCTAAACCTCTGATCATATTTTGAGCAACATCATTTTGTCCGGCCAGTTTATAAGCAGCTGCCAATCGCCATTTTGCAGCGATTGACAAATATTCAAAAGCTTTTAAACGGTTCATTGCTGCCATTTCAGGTTTTTTAGCTAAGGCAAGCATATACAAACGGTAGGCCTGAGACAAATCTCCTCCATAAAAATTATTACTGTTTGGCGCCCAGTTTGCCGCTTTGGATTTTTGAAAGCGCAACAGTTCATCCAAAAGGCCAACAGGAAGGGTATAACCAGCATTTTGTGCTTCAACCAGGAAGTGTCCGGCATAATTGCTTCCCCATTCATCAGAACTACCTTCGCCAGGCCAGTAAGACAAACCGCCATCTGTAGTTTGGAAACCTTTCAGCCTATTTATACCGGCTTTAATGTTTTTCTCTGTTGTAGCTTTTTGTTGTTCATTCAACGGACTCAATCTATCCAAAAAGAGTTGAGGAAATATACCCGAAGTAGTTTGCTCAATACAGCCATGCGGATATTGGATAAGGTAACTCAATCTTTTACCAAGGTTGATCGCAGGGATAGAAGAAACTTCTAGTGAACCAGAATTTGTTCCTGTCATACCGATTGGCAAATAGTTTACCGCCCATTTGGTATGCGGCTGAACCGTTGCAGACACTACATTGGTTACATATGGGTTTGGATTTCTGATATCCATTTCCACATCGTAAACTGTTTTTTCAGCTCCACTTTGTGCAATCACTTTTACTTTGGCAATGCCTACTGTGTTGGGTGCTTTCACCTCGAAATAGGTCATTTGCTCACCTGTTTGTTTGTAGTAAAGCTGCTGTTTGTTACTGCCTTGAACAATTAAATTATTTGCCTGGAGTTGTACTGATACATTTTTAAGATTGTTCTCTGTAGCAAAAACGGTTACTGGTAAGGTGAAACTTTCTCCCGGACCGATAACCCTTGGCAAAGTAGCCAAAACCATTAACGGCTTTTTAACCTGAACCGATTTTTCGGTAAAACCATATGCAGCATCCTGCCCGGCAACTACCATAGCTCTTACCGCACCAATATATTGAGGCAATTTAAATTTGTGTGTTTTACTTTCGCCTTTGCCAATAGTAAATGGCCCCATAAATTTAACCACTGCTTTAAAACGGTTGGCTTTTGCTGGATTTAAGTTCTTGTTGATGCTACCATCACCACCAATGCTTAAAATGCGTTCTAAATTCCCTCCCCATGCGCCTAATACATAGTCGAATAAATCCCAGGTTTTTACGCCTAAACCTTCGCGGGCATAAAATGCACCATGTGGATCAGGTGTTTTAAAACGTGTTAAATCTAATAAACCTTCATCTACGAGGGCAATGGTATAGGTCATTGCTTTGCCGTTCTGCTCAGCTACAGTAATGGTGTTTTCGGTTTCAGGCTTGATTTTATCCAACATTTTTATGGTTGGTTTTAGGATGGTCTGCGGATCTTCAACCGAAAGCGGAATAGCGCCATACATCCTGATTGGTAAATCGTTAACCGTTTGTGCATGCGGTTGTAATAAAGTAATATTGGCAAAAACATTAGGTGCCATCTCTTTCTCAGCCTTGAACTTAAATTGCGTTTGTCCGGCTTTGGTATCTACCCAGAAGGTTTTTAATACCCGGCTTCCATTTTCAATGGAGATTAACGCTCTTCCGTTTTTACCAGTTGGGATGGTTAAGGTAATATCCTCTCCAACAGTAAATTTTTCCTTATTAGCAGTGAAAGATAACATAGATGCCTCAGTTGGGTTGCTGCCCTGTTCGCGCTGTGCCCAGCCCGGCCAATCTACATAAACAGATTTTCCGGTAACATGTCCACCATTGGCATCACGCACCAAAATTAAATAACGGCCCCATTCTGGTTCATCAACACGTAAATCCCAGCTCCCTTTTCCGTTAGTCAGATTCACTTGATGGCTTTCTACCAATTTGTTATACTGGTTTTGGGTAAAGTTAGCGTAGGTATATTGATCGTCCTGTTCCCACCACCAACGCCATTGTGTTTTATATAATTCTACCTGAACGGTTTTGGTTCCGCTCAACAGTTTTCCATCGGTATTTACATTTACAATTTCGATTTTATGCGCTTTGCCAGTAACCAGCATACCACTCAAACGGTCGCCTTTTTCTGGTCGGATACCCAAATAACTGCTATACACATGATAGGGTATGCTGAAATTATCGATGCTGAAATTACCTCCGGGTTCGAAGACTTTGGTTGTAAAGTTTGCCCTTAACACACCAGGAGCGGTATTGTTCTCATTGAGGTTGGTGTTAATCTGAGCTGTACCGTTCTGGTTTAAAGTGCCTTCGAAAATGGTTTTAACCTGCGATTCGAAGTTAACCGTTGGGTTATCGAAACTAAAACCCTCAAAACCTTTAAATTTAGTCTCTGTAGTGTTTAAGTTTACATCAACCTTCGCTTTTAAGTTTTGCGCAACAGCACCGAATAGCCATTTGGCCGATAGGGTAGCGGCTGATGTTCCTGAACTTAAATATGCTCTATTGCCAACGTTGAAATCAATTTTCAAACGGTTTGGCATTACGGTTTCGATTTTTAGGGTTTTGGTAAATGTAGCTCCACCTGCTTTAACTTTCGCCATCCAGTTACCAGTTGGCGCTGTACTTTCAGTAGCGGTTTTAAAGGTGTAGAATCCATTTAAAGGTTTGTCATTGATCAATCTTTTGTAAAGCTGACCTTTCGGGTTATAGAATTCCATGGTTACCGGATAATTGGCTGGCAGTTTTTTTAGTTTGTCTTCCAGTACGAAAGAAACAAATAAACTGTCGCCTGGCCTCCAAACACCACGCTCGCCATAAATAAAGCCTTTTAAGCCACTTTGGACTACATCACCGCCAACATCGAAGCGGCTTAACGGAAGTGAGCTTCCATCGTCTAGTTTAAGGTAACCACGTTCTGAACCATTTTTAGCGATCAATAAGAAAGGCTGACGTTTCAGGTCAAAACTTGCAAAACCATCACCATCAGTTTTAGTCGTGAAAATGATCTGTTTTTGGTAATCCATCAATTCAAGGTTTACACCACTTAGTGGTTTTGCCGTCAATAAGTCTGTTGCTACAATAAGCATGCTGTTATCGTTACCACGTTTGGCCACCAAACCAATATTCGAGGCAATTAAGTTTCTGCTGGCCCAGCGCTGGTTGGTGTAAAACGATGGCGTACATGGATTGTCTTTATCATTCCACCTGTAATTTGGCGGGTAATAATTATTGTAACGTTGCCAAAAGTCATCGTCTTCGTCAATCTTTTCACCATAACCTTCGTAATCTCCATATTCGGCTTCTTCCTCATTACCATCGGCTTTTTCTTCCCCGGTTTTACAATTGTAAGCATTGTATTCCTGTCTGAAAGCAATGGTAACGCGGTACATGGCACCGGGCTCAGTACGGATCATTTTATCCAGATCAAGGGTGAAACGGTTCTTTTTATGGAGGTTAAGTGCCTTATCTTCATCTAATCGTACCGTTTTTTGCAGAATAGGTTTGGCCACCCTACGCAATTCGTTACCATCTTTATAACTATTCGTTTGAAAAAACTGCGGTATGTTGTTTTCGTAAATTTTGATCACGGTAACATCAACAGCCTTTAAATTAATCGCTTCGAAAGGTAAAACCAGCTTTCCGGAGTTGGGTAAAATGGTACCATTACCTGCAATGGTAACGGCCGGTAATTTATCCTCGAAAACAAGATTGACTACTTTACCGTTTGGAAGTGTTTTCGAATTGATGTTTTCTACTCCTGCATTCACACTTAAAGTATAATTGCCTTTAAGTTCTTCGGCAGCATAAACTTTAACCTGACTGGCATCAATGGTATACCTTAAATCGCTCAGATTGCCAAGTGTAATCATACCTGTTAAATCCTGCCCAACACCAATGGGTTCTGAAAATTGCACCAATGCATAATCTTCTTCGCCCTGAATAGCCTTCATATCCAGTATTTCGAATTTATTTATCGCCGGAACACGGATTTCTACTTCTCCTTTTTGTTCTGCGTCAATGGCATCTCCATCCCAATCTATTTTTAAATTTTGATCGTTTCCAGTCTTTTTTATGCTATCGATAGTGAATTTTGAAGTGTTTTTTGCTGGATCGTGCTGCCATTTGATTTTTAGCTTTTGGTCAAAATCCAATGAAATCGTTTTCTCTATTTTATTGGTTTCTTCTACGTCAGCAGTAGCCACTTCGCCGGTTAATTTCATATAATCCATCGCAGTATTGTTCTGCGAAACCAATCCGTTTTGCGAAAGCATAATCCCTGGGGTAATTACTTTAAACTCAAAGTCGAAATCTTCAAGGCCTTTTTCTGTAGCAGAAACTTCCGAAAGTTTGAATGTAGCTTCGTAGTTTTTGCCAGGTTTGAGGTTTTCATCAGGTCTAAATTCAACCGTTTGCGGATCTATCCAATAGGTTTTGCCCGAGATAGAAGGGGAGAAGTCGAACAGTTCGCGTGAATCTGCTTTGCCCAGATCCTGCATGCCTGTTGCCGCATTGGCTAAATGAACTCTGATAAAACTTTTTTTGGAAATGGTTCCGGAAGTATAGGCTTCGATATATTTTGCATAAGCCTGATTTTCTTCATGATTTTTTTTCTTTCTATTGAAATAGATAAATACAATTGCCGCTATAGAAACAGCAAGTAATCCGATGAAGATAAATTTCTTTTTAGAGGAAGATTGGTAGGTAGATGGTTGTTCCATGTTTGAAATTCGTTAAGATAAATGGGGATATAATGTTACGGTAAAAGCAATGGATGTGCCGCAATTTATCCTTTGCATCCGAAACCCTATATTCCATCCGAAAATAAACTAAAATTCACGTTAAAATAAATTATGTTGAAAATTAACGCTTAGGGTTTGTTCCTTTGCATGGTTTTGGATAAGTTTACAACATTAACCCCAATACAACCAGATATGATAAAGAAACTCTTGATTTTTTCGAGCCTGTTAATTTCGACCAGTTTTTGTTTTGCCCAAAAAACTGAAGTAGAAGATGCCGTAAGCAAATTAACCAAACTGATGGTTACACCAGATAGTTTGGCGCTTGATAAAATAATTTTGAATAACCTAAGTTACGGGCATTCGAGTGGAAAGATTCAAACCAAGCAGGAATTTATGCATTCGTTACTTTCTGGAGAATCTGATTTTGTAGATATTAATTTAACTGATCAAACTGTCGTTGTTCAGAACAAAACAGCTTTGGTTCGTCATACACTAAATGCCAAAACAAATGATAAAAATATTCCAGGAAATGTGAAATTGTATATTCTTTTAATCTGGAGTAAAGAAAAATCGGGCTGGAAATTAATTGGAAGACAGGCTGTTAAGGTGCCTTAGATTAGTTTGGAGTTTACAGTTTGGAGTTCTCAGTTTTGGATGCAGAACTAGCGATAGTATTAAAGTTACATACTTAAAATCTATGAGGAAGTGACTCCAAACTCACCACTCAAAATTCCCAATTTATTTAATCATCACCCCAGGTCTGTTTACCAGCGGAATCTTGATCATATTGGAATCGATGATGCTTTCGGGCAAGAAAATGAATTTCTTATCATAAATAGTGCTACCAATGTAATAGCTTAGCCAATATTCGTTAGTTAAGCCAAAAACTTCAGGATCAATGGCTTCCACGCCTGCAAAAGAATTTGCTTCCATGTCGCCTACAAAATGTCTTAAAACAGAAGTTTTTACCTGCTTTCCGTCTTTTTCTCCATAACCTTTAGAGCTGATTAAAACATTGGTTATCGGTTCGTTTTTTAAATTAACAAGATAAACCGTCCAGCTTTTTACTTCAGGTGTTTCGCCCATCAATACAACGGCCATTGCGATATCTTCAACTGTATTTTCTGGTAAATCTGCTTTCATAACCACTATTTGACGTCACTCTGAATTTATTTCAGAGTCTTTTATTAAAAGATGCTGAAACAAGTTCAGCATGACGAATTATTTTTATTTTTTCTTTGCTACAGCCTTTTTAGCTGGGGCTTTTTTCTTTGCCGGTGCTTTTTTCTTCGTTTCGAAAGCATTAGGCACCTGCTCTACAATCATTTTCTTAACAACTTCCAAATCAATATCAATCAATTCTTCCGGTGTATATTTTTGCTTGGTAGCCTCATTATTCCTTAATTTAAGCATCAACTTGCCAAAACGGATAAATGGTCCCCAACGGCCGTTTTCGATAGATATTTTTTCAGCATCCCAGGTTTTAATGTATCTATTAGCCTCTTTTTCTACTTTTTTACCGATTAAGGTATTAATATCTTCTTGTGTTAAATTGTCGAAATCGTATCCTTTTGCGGGAATATTGATAAAGAGATCGTTCCATTTGATAAACGGACCAAAGCGGCCTTTGCCCTTTGTTACACCTAAACCTTCGTAATAGGCAATAGGTGCATCATCATCCATTTTCTGGCGGATAATTTCAACTGCTCTTTCATAAGTAACCGATAAAGGCTCCTCGTTTTTAGGAAGGGAAATAAAACTTTCGCCCCATTTTACATAAGGACCAAAACGGCCAACACCAATCATTACTTCTTTACCTTCAAAATCAGGAAGTTGGAAAGGAAGTTTAAACAGCTCCAGCGCATCATCTAAAGTAATGGTTGCAACAGATTGTGTGCGCATTAAGCTCGCATACCGAGGTTTTTCCTCTTCATCAAGCTCTCCAATTTGAACCAATGGTCCAAATTTACCTACTTTGGTGTATACATTTTTACCCGTGGCCGGATCTAAGCCCAATAAGCGCTCGCCAGTGGCACGTTCTGCAGTTTCAAGCGTAGTTTCTACTTCGCTATGAAATGGATTATAGAACGAGTGCAGCATTTTAGTCCACTCTTGTAAACCCTGGGCAATTTCATCAAATTCTTTCTCCACCTTTGCCGTGAAGTTAAAATCGACAATGCCTTTGAAATGTTCTACCAGGAAATCGTTTACTACCTCACCAATATCGGTAGGGAAGAGTTTTGATTTCTCCGCACCGGTAATTTCTGATTTTATTTCTTTTTTTACTTGCCCGTCAGCTAAAATGATAGAAGTAAACTTGCGTTGTTTGCCATCTCTATCTTCTTTAACCACATAACCACGGTTTTGTACCGTAGAAATGGTTGGTGCATAAGTAGACGGGCGGCCAATGCCCAATTCTTCTAGTTTTTTAACCAAACTGGCCTCTGTATATCTTGCTGGCGGACGAGAATAACGCTCGGTTGCCTGCATTTCTTTTAAAAATAGTTCCTGCCCCTTGCTTAATGGAGGTAAAATTGCGCCACCTTCTTTTTCTTCGTTTTCTTCATCATCGGTAGATTCCAGATAAACTTTTAAGAAACCGTCAAATTTTAATACCTCACCTTCGGCAACTAAGTGTTCTTTTCGGGTTGAGGCGGTGATCTGAGCAGTTGTTTTTTCGAACAATGCTTCGCTCATTTGTGAAGCAATAGAGCGTTTCCAGATTAAATCGTACAAGCGTTTTTCGGAAATATCGCCGTCTACACTGTGTCTGTCGAAATAAGTAGGGCGGATGGCTTCGTGAGCCTCCTGGGCACCAGCAGATTTTGTTTTATAAACGCGGTGTTGGTGGTATTTATCGCCGTAAGCAGATTTAATCTCGGCAGCAGCAGCATTTAATGCAGTTTCGGATAAGTTTACAGAGTCTGTTCTCATGTAGGTAATCTTACCTGCTTCGTACAGTCTTTGTGCAACCTGCATGGTTCTGGCTACCGAAAATCCTAATTTTCTGGAGGCTTCTTGTTGTAAGGTTGAAGTGGTAAATGGGGCTGCAGGATTACGTTTTGCCGGCCTTGTTTCTAAACTGGTAATATCGAACCTGGCATTTGTACAGTCCTGAAGAAATTTTTCAGCATCAGCCTCATTTTCGAAACGTTGTGGCAATTCTGCTTTTACAATTTCTTTTCCTTTGCCGGTAGCAAACTGGGCAGTAATTTTATAGGCAGCAGCAGCATTAAAGTTTAGAACTTCTCTTTCTCTATCAACAATTAAACGTACAGCAACTGATTGTACACGGCCCGCAGATAATGATGGTTTTACCTTTTTCCATAAAACAGGAGAAAGTTCGAAACCCACCAGACGATCTAATACACGACGTGCCTGTTGCGCATTTACCAGATTATAATCAATTCCGCGCGGACTATCGATTGCTTTTAAAATTGCTGGTTTGGTAATTTCATGAAAAACGATGCGCTTTGTTTTCTCCACTTTTAGGCCTAAAGTTTCGAATAAGTGCCACGAAATAGCTTCCCCTTCACGGTCCTCATCGGATGCTAGCCATACCATTTCGGCTTCCTTAGCTAGTTTTTTTAACTCGGCGACAATGTTTTTTTTGTCGGCGGGTACCTCGTATGTCTGCGCAAAATTATTTTTGATATCAATAGCCATATCACCTTTAACTAAATCGCGGATGTGGCCGTAGCTAGATTTTACAAGAAAATCTTTGCCTAGGTAGCCTTCTATAGTTTTAGCTTTTGCGGGTGACTCGACGATTAATAAATTTTTGGCCATGAAATACGTTTTTGTGCAAATAAAGCTATAATTAAAGCATAAATCAAAACATGAATAGAATTAAATACAATTTTTTTATTAAATGCAGCGGAAATATGTTGGTTTATAGGTTGATTTTAATGTGGTTTTAATCTTTTTTTGGAAAGCAATATTAGTAATTTGTAGGTAAGGCTTTCTCCCGCCC
>NZ_JBFTQI010000154.1:0-9255 GCF_056398925.1 Pedobacter sp. 01T416_2 | reverse complement strand
TTACTATCCTGAAGGCATTTAACCCTTATTACGCCATTCATTTACTGGTTACCAATAAACTAGCGTTTTTAATTCTTGGCGGTGTATTTTTATGTACAACAGGAGCTGAGGCCTTATATTCAGACTTAGGCCACTGCGGTAGAAATAACATCAGAATCAGTTGGATTTTCGTGAAATTAACCCTTATTTTAAACTATTTAGGGCAAGGCGTTTGGATTTTGCAGAACAGTGGAAGTTATGTTCCAGGTGCAAAAATGAATCCATTTTTTCAGATCGTTCCCGATCAGTTTCAGATTCCGATGGTTATACTGGCCACTATGGCGGCAGTAATTGCGAGTCAGGCTTTAATTAGTGGGTCTTTTACCTTAATTGCTGAAGCAGTACGTTTAAACCTTTGGCCTAAAATTAAAATTGTTTACCCATCGGTTTCTAAAGGCCAGTTATACGTTCCCTCTATTAACTGGATGTTATGGATTGGTTGTTGTGGTATTGTACTGTTGTTTCAAAAGGCAGAGAAAATGGATGCGGCCTATGGTCTATCTATCACCATAGCCATGTTAATGACCACCATTCTGGTTAGTTTTTATTTGCGAAGTAGACGTTTTCCGAAATATTTAGTTGCGATATTCTTTTTTACCTATGTAATTATTGAAGGAACATTTTTAATCAGTAATTTAACCAAATTCTTACATGGTGGTTGGGTAACTGTATTAATCGGTTCGTTATTGTTTACAGTGATGTGGAGTTGGTTTGTAGCCCGCAAAATCAAAAACCGCTTTGTTAAATATGTCGAAATTGAGGATTATTATGAGATTTTAACTGAACTGAGCGGGGATGAATCGGTTCCGAAATACTCTTCTCAGCTGGTTTATTTAACCAGTGCGAACTTTAAAACGGAGATTGAATCAAAAATTATCTATTCCATTATACAAAAGGAACCAAAACGTGCCGATGTGTACTGGTTGGTACATGTTGATGTAATGGACGAGCCTTATACCTTAGATTATAAAGTTGAATTCCTGATCCCGGGAAAACTGATCAGAATTGATTTTAGATTAGGTTTTAGGATTGAGCAACGTGTAAACTTATTGTATCGTAAAGTGGTTGAAGAGCTGGTGAAGAATGGAGAAATCGATATTACCAGTCAGTACACTTCGTTAAACAAGCATAAAATTGCTGGCGATTTCAGGTTTGTTCTTTTAGAAAAACATTTATCTAAGTTTACCAAGTTAAGTTTCTATGAAAGACAGATTATGGATTATTACTTTATCCTTAAAAAATTAAGTTTATCTGAGGAGCGGAGCTTTGGCTTGGATAGCAGTTATGTTGATGTAGAGAAAGTTCCGTTGATTTTCGTTACACCAGATGATATTGAATTGAACAGGTTGCCGGTTTAACTGATGAGAACTGCGATTTTAATATTGGGCATCAGTTTGTTTATAGCTGGACCCATAGCTAAACTGTACCATTTCGATCATGCCAATAATTATATGATTGCATCTGGATTGGGGCTGGTGATGATTACCGCGCTGGCCTTTATAAAGAAGAAATAAATTGAATCCTCTTTCTGTTAAAGAAAGGGGATTTTTTGTTAGAAGGACATTTGCGAGATCGTCACCCTGAACTTGTTTCAGGGTCTTACCACTCGAGGGCTATCGGTTGGTGTCTCACCTACCGAAGAATTAGAAGATACTATAAATAAATTTCAGCATGACGCAGAATGAGTAAATAAGCAACAATTTATAGCTTTGCCCTTAAGTATTTAGTCATTGTATTGATATAGTTATCATCAAAGCCTATAGCAGAAATTTCTTTATACTTTATCTTTGTTGGTTCATCATCCATATAACCTGCGGGATCGAAGTTCAAAATTTTTAAACTTTTTCTTTTCACTTTCACAATCTCTCCGATTCTAAAAAAGAAGCGATCATTGTTTTCGTTTTCTACAGCACATTTTAAGTTTGTGCTTTTTATAGAATTGAAAATGGTTTCCCAGCTTTCTAAATCAATTTGGTAAGGTATTTCGATCAGCTTTTTCTGGCCCTCCTGTTCCATTATGGAATCGAAAAATTGATCATAGTCGTTGTGTCTGATCTTGATAATAGAAGATATTGGGAAAATGGTAAATCCGTTAAATAGAAAATCATCGTTCACTTTAAGGAGAACAAAATCAAATGAGTGATCTAAGATATAACCATGAGAAAGTACATAAGATTTGTTACCAACGTCTCTTTTAATTTTGACATAATTTTCCTTTGTCTGATGTTTCTCTATTTTCTCAAAAATTGTCATATCATTCATTAATAGCTTAAACCTCCGGATTTGCCAGTTTACTATGCCTGTAACCATAGGCAAAATAAACCACGAGGCCAACTACCAGCCAGATGCCGAAGCCGATCCAGTTCGAAATGCCAAGTTCGCACATCATGTACAAACAGCTAATCAATCCTAAAACCGGAATTAATGATAAGTTTTTGGTGATGCAATAGTAGGTAATCACCACACAGATGATCAAGAAAATCCACATGGGAATTTTGTGTTTAAACAACCCCCAACCACTTTCGTATTTCTTTTCTACGGGTACTTTTGAGGCTGAAATAAACTGTTCGTAACGATCGGCCGGTAATGCACTTAAATAAGATTCTGCATCTACTTTTTCTGCCAATACAATTTGTGGCGAGGCATTTTTAACAATTTCCTCTTTAACAATTTTAAGTTCATCGCCACTTAAAGAAGTAACAAAAGTTACCGTTTGGATTGTTTTAGGGGAATTGAAAAAGAAAGCTTTGGTTTCTTTACCATATTTTGTGAATGCAAAAATTATAGTCGCAATTAAAACAATAGGCACAATAAACTTACTGTTTACATAAGGTATCTTGAATTTTCCACGCTGTACATCGGGCCTGTTCTGTAATACTAAAACCCCTGCGCAAACCAGTACGAAAGCAAAAAGTGTTCCGATAGAACAGAGATCGGTAACGATAGTAAGATTCATAAACAACGATGGTACTGCCACTACAAAGCCTACCACAATGGTAGCAAACGAAGGCGTTTTGTATTTAGGGTGAATTTTCGAAAAAGATTTTGGTAATAAGCCATCTCTGCTCATGCTCATCCAGATACGTGGTTGACCCATTTGAAAAACCAAAAGTACACTGGCCATGGCAAATACTGCACTTACGGCAATAATACCGCTCATTAATTTTAAGTTAATCTGATCGAAAACGAATGCCAACGGATCGCCAACGGCTAAGGTATCTGACTTAACAATACCTGTTAAAACCAGTGCAATAGCCACATAAAGGATGGTACAGATAATAATCGCCCACATCATTCCGCGCGGCAAATCGCGTTGTGGATTTTTACATTCTTCGGCCGTTGTAGAAATGGCATCGAAACCGATATAAGCAAAAAACACTGCCGAAACTCCCTTTAAAACTCCTGAAACACCGTTCGGAGCAAATGGATCCCAGTTTTTTGTGTCTACATAAAATATACCTACCGCTAATACCAAAAGGATTACCGCAAGTTTAACCACTACCATCGCGTTGCTGGCATTCCGGCTTTCTTTCATTCCACGGTAAATTAACCAGGTAATTAAAATGATAATACCTAAAGCAGGAATATCTGCAACAAGATGAAAACTACCGATTGTTGGGGCGGTAAGCCAAGCATTATTGGCCAATGCTGTAGCCGAATCTAAATCTGCCAGGTTTTTGCCAGCCGCCAGAAGCGCTTCAGCATGTTTATGTCCGTTATAGGCACTTAAATAGTCCATTGTCATCCAATCGGGCACATGGATGCCCTCTATGCCGAGGGGTGGTATTTTGATGGTAGAGAGTAGTCCTGTAAAGTAATCAGACCAGGATATGGCTACCGTAATATTACCGATGGAATATTCCATAATAAGCGACCACCCGATAATCCAGGCCACCAACTCGCCGAAGGCTACATAAGAATAGGTGTAAGCACTGCCAGAAACAGGTACCATTGAAGCAAACTCTGCGTAAGCAAAGGCTGCAAAACTACAGGCTACTGCTGTAAAAATAAATAAAAAGATTACCGCCGGACCACCATCTGCACTTGCTTTGCCAATCGTACTAAAAATCCCTGCTCCAATAATCGCTGCAATTCCAAAAGCTGTTAAATCGCGTACTCCGAGTGTTTTATGTAATGTATTTTCATGGTCGCCATAGCCTTTTGCCGCATCTTGTAATATCTTGGAAATAGATTTTTTTCTGAATAGCTTTTCGAACATCTTTTGTTTGCTTGTTTCCTCAAACTTATAAAAAGTTTGGTTAAAAACGTTTAAAGCAGGATATAATTTTCAATACACCACGCGCTAGTAGGCAAAATGCCATCAAAAAGAGTGGTAATTATTAGATTAAAGTAAAAAAATACAATTATTTGGCTTGAATAATCCTTTGTTTGATTCGCATAATTTTAGGATAAATGAAACAGTTAATTTTGCTGTCAATAATCAGTAAAGCACATAAAACGATATAAGTTTTGTTTGATTAGAATATTTATATACCATTACAGTACCATTATGAATGCAGATATAGCACAAATAAAATACATCAAAGAACGTCACCAGGGTTTTGCTACTTTACTGGCCTTTGCCTTAATTCCATTGTCGGGTTTTGCTACCGATATTTATATCCCCTCATTACCTACCATGGCTGGCGAAATGCAGGTGAGCAATGTTCAGGTTCAACTTACACTCAGCATTTTTCTAATAAGCTATGGGGTTGCACAACTTTTTATCGGTAGTGTGCTCGATAGTTTTGGAAGGTATAAAATCTGTTTATACGCATTATTAATTTTTGCCGCAGCAAGTATCATCATTGCAACCACCCATAACATTTACCTTATTTATTTAATGCGCATTATCCACGGACTTACCGTAGGGGCTATTATTGTGGCCAAACGAGCATACTTTGTCGATCTTTTTGAGGGCGATCAGCTAAAACATTACCTGAGTTTGTTTTCCATCATCTGGTCTACCGGACCAATTATAGCACCTTTTATTGGTGGTTATCTGCAAACATTATTTGGTTGGGAATCTAATTTCTATTTCTTGGCTGGTTTTGCACTTGTTTTTGCAGTGCTGGAGTTCTTGTTCAGTGGCGAAACATTAAAACACTTTACCGATTTTCAACTGAAAAAGATAACGGGTATTTATATCGAAATGATTAAAACAACAAGCTTTACCTTAGGTATTGTGATGTTGGGTTTAGCCTATTGTATGGTGATGGTTTACAACATGACTGGGCCATTTATCATTGAGCATCATTTCAACTTCTCACCCGTTATTGCAGGTTATAGTTCCCTGTTTTTAGGTTTCGCCTGGATGGTAGGGGGCTTTATTGGTAAGGCCACCATTAATAAGCCCTTCTTTAAGCGATTAATGATCAACTCGCTGTTTCAGGTAGCATTTGTAGTCCTGATGATTATAAGCTTAAATTTTGTTTCTAATATTTGGTCGTTAATTTTCTTTGCATTTTTAATCCATGTAGGAGCAGGCTTCACTTTTAATAATTACTTCACTTTCTGCCTGAGCAAATTCCCCAAAAATGCTGGAATTGCCGGCGGCTTAACAGGAGGGATTACCTATGTTATTGTTTCTTTTTTGAGTTATGGTATCGTAAATCTGATCCCTGCTAAAGATGAACGTAATCTAAGTTATAGCTATCTGGTCATGATCTTAATTTCAGTTTTGGTGATGTTTGTTATTCTTAGGCTTCGAAAAAAAGATGAAGTGTAAGGTATTGGAGATGATGTGTGTTTTCTCTTCCTAAGCGGAGTCGAATATTTCTTGAAGAGCAAAGTTTGCAATATATAGGTAGGGTCCAGTCCTGCTGTTTGTTACAATCCTTTTGGGAAAATTTTGATAAAAATAATTATCCAACACCCAAAAGGGATTTTCACTTCCATCAGGTCTATTATTTGGGTACGGCAGATAAAACATGGGTATGATTACCGAAAAAATGTGAGGTAAATAGCAGCTATGTACGCCTATTTAGTTTCCGTGTCTTCTGTGTTTCCGTGGCAAAAAAATGCTTAGCGATATGTTAAATCCATTTGATAATCTCTCTCGGGTTGTCGCGCTGAACGGAGTCTATGCGTCTTTTTATAATATCCGTATTATTGTGTTTCCTTGGAGAAAACCAATGCCTTAGCGAGACGCTAAGACCAGATATGAGGTTCTGAATTCTTGCTTAGTTTCCGTGTCTTCTGTGTTTCCGTAGCAAAAAAATGCTTAACGATGTGTTAAATCCAGTTGACAATTCTCCCTAGGGTGTCACGCTGAGTGGAGTCGAAGCGCCTTTACAACGTCCATGCCGTAAAAAAAGAATTAAACTTCGGTCTTAGCGAGACGCTAAGACCAGAACTAGTATTAATCTGTGTTCATCCTTTTTATCTGTGGTTCATAAAAACAAAGAAGTCGTGGCAAAATGCCACGACCCTTATTATATTCCTATGAGGAGAAAAAAATCTTCTGCCTTATCCCAGTTTATCCAGTTCTGTTTTTACAAAACTTGCAAGTTCTTTTACATATTCTGCGCTGAAATCAAATTTGATTCCCGCTGTTTCATATATTTCGTTCATTGGCTTAGTATAACCTAATGAAAGTGCCGCTAAGTATTGATTTAAAGCCTTTTCTGGATTTTCTTTATAGTTTTTCCAAACAGCAATAGCACCTAACTGGGCAATTGCATACTCAATATAGTAAAACGGAACTTCGAATAAATGCAGTTGTTTTTGCCAGCCATTTCCAAATTGTTGTTCTAAATCTTTCCAATCGGCAAAACCAGCGCCAAAACGGTTAAAAATCTGCTTAAAAGTTTCTTCACGGTCAGCCGCAGTATGGTTTGGGTTGGTGTAAATCCAGTGCTGAAACTGATCAATTACAGCAACCCACGGTAAAGTTTTCAAAACATCGGCCAACTGTTCTTTTTTAGCACGGTTTAAATCTTCTTCGTTGTCGAAATAAACATCCCAGTTATCCATAGAGATGAGTTCCATACTCATAGATGCGAGTTCAGCAACTTCAGAAGGGCAATGTTTAAAATCGTTTAATTCTAAATCTGCGGTTAAAAAAGTATGTACCGCATGGCCGCCTTCGTGAACCATTGTGGTTAAATCGCGCAACGAATTTGCCGAATTCATGAAGATAAACGGGGCTCCGGTTTCAGCCAATGGGTAATTGTAACCACCTGGCGCTTTACCCTTTCTGCTCTCTACGTCAAAAAGGTTATTGGCTTTCATGGTTGCCAATTTTGAGCCTAACTTTTCATCAATGGCATTAAAGCAGGCAATACTTTTATCAATCAGTTCTTCGCCGTTGTTAAAAGGTTTCAAGGCTGGCTTGCCACTAATGCTTACTTCTAAATCCCAAGGCCTTAATACTTCTAGTCCTAAAGCTTCCCGGCGTTTTTCGGCCTGCTCTTTTAAAATCGGTACTATTTCTTTTTCAATAGCATTGGCAAAATCGTAACAGTCTTGTGGGGTATAATCGAAACGGCCCAAAGCCTGGAACATGTAATCGCGGTAATTCTCAAAACCCGCGTTTAAGGCAACCTGATTACGCAGTTTAATCAACTCATCAAACAACACGTTTAAATCATCTTTATCAATTAAGCGGCGTTGTTGAATCGTTTTCCATGCATTTTCGCGTACCTCGCGGTTTAAATCTTTGATAAAGATCGAGGCTTGCTCCAAAGTATATTCCTGACCGTTTAGCTCAACACTCATGGCGCCTGTAATGCTCTGGTATTTTTGTTGTTTCACCTGTAATTCGGTAAACAGCTCAATATTTTCATCGCGGTAAAGCGCTAATGCTTTTTTTATCGCACGGCTGTAAACGAAATATTTTTCTTTGTCCAGGTCGTTCATAAAAGGACTTTCGACAAATTTTTTGTTCAGTTCGTTGGCGAATGGAGAAATTTTCGGCTCTATTTCAGTTGCAAAATATTGAAAGTTTTTAACCAATTCTTCATTTGCGGTATCGCAACTCATTTTAATATATCTCCAGGCAAAATCTTCTTCTAAAGCAGCTTCAAGCTCCGAACGGTCTTTTAACCAGTGTTCTAACTCAGCAGTACTGGTTATTTCGCGGTTTTGCAGTTCGGTAAAAAGTGGTTCTAAATTTTCCCAGGTAATGTTTAGTTTCTGTGGAATGTATGTTCTAGGTTTCTTAGTTATAATCATGATGTTTAATTATTGAATTGGAGAATGATGGAATTAGTGAATGTTAAACATTCTATCATTCGGCCTTCTCTCATTTTATTTATGTCTCAAATACGCATCTATTAAAAAGCATATCGCAAATACTACCGATGCATAACCATTTAAGGTTTGAAACGCCCTGTTTACTTTGCTGATATCATTTGGTTTTACCAGTAAGTGCTGATAAATCAACATCGAACAGAAAAACACAATACCTATGTAATAAACCCAGCTAAAGGAGGTAAAAAACACAGGCAAAATAACACAGGTAGCAGAGAGTATATGCAACAGCACCGAAACATTCAAAGCATTTTTAATGCCAAGTGCCGATGGAATGGAATGTAATTTCTCTTCCCGGTCAAATTCTTCGTCCTGTAATGCGTATATAATATCAAATCCACTTACCCAGAACAATACGGTTAAGGAGTAAAGCACAGGAACCAAAGCAAAATGTCCGGTTACGGCAATGTAAGCGCCGATAGGAGCAAGCGCCAGGCCTAAGCCCAATACCATATGACAAAGCGCCGTAAATCTTTTGGTGTAGCTATAAAACAAAACTACAAACAAAGCTACTGGCGACAGATAGAAACAAAGTGGGTTAATAAAGTAGGTGGTAATAGCGAAAAGTACACAATTGGCGATTACGAAAATCAGCGCTTCGTTTGCCGAAACTTTGCCCGCAGGGATATCGCGCATTTTGGTGCGTGGATTTTTTGCATCAATATTTCTGTCCAGGTAACGGTTAAAAGCCATGGCAGAGTTTCTGGCAAAAACCATACAAAGCAAAACTAAAATCAGCTTATACCAGGAAAATGGGTTTTCTGTTGTAGTTACGCCCAAAAAGAAACCAATCATGGCAAATGGTAGCGCAAAAACAGAGTGGGCGAATAATACGAGTGAAAAGTATTTTTTCATTTTTTTAGAACTGATTAATTTCCCGTAGGGGATGATTACACAGATTTTTAATGTTAAACTGAAAATTGTGCACTGTGAACCTAAACTGAAAATTGTGCACTGTGAACC
>NZ_JBFTQI010000153.1:0-9321 GCF_056398925.1 Pedobacter sp. 01T416_2 | reverse complement strand
CAAGCAGACCATTTTAGGACCGCTCTGGTTTTTTATTCAACCCTTGTTTACCACCATTATCTTTACCTTTATTTTTGGCAACCTCGCTGGTATCTCAACTGATGGTTTACCAAAACCCCTATTTTACATGGCTGGCATTACAGCATGGAATTATTTCGCAGATTGTTTAACCAAAACCTCCTCTGTTTTTAAAGACAATGCCAGTATTTTCGGCAAAGTATATTTCCCACGGTTAATTATGCCATTAAGCATTGTGGTGAGTAACCTCGTGCGTTTCGGGGTACAGATGGTATTGTTTCTCATCTTATTGGCTTATTATTATTTCTCTGGCGCAAATTTTAACATCACCTGGGCAATCTTATTATTCCCACTAATATTGGTTTTAATGGCCTTATTGGGCCTGGGTTTGGGAATGATCATCTCTGCTATGACCACGAAATATAGAGACTTGTCATTCTTGATCGGTTTTGGCGTGCAGTTGCTAATGTATGCTACTACCGTAATTTATCCACTATCTACAGCGATTGAAAAATATCCTAAGTACAGTTGGTTAATCGAATTTAACCCAATGACAAGCCTTATTGAAACTTTCAGATATGGTTTTCTGGGGAATGGATCTTTTAGCTGGGCCTATTTAGGCTATACCTCAGTGTTAACGCTAATCATTCTGCTCATCGGAATAATAACCTTTAATAAAGTGGAAAAGAATTTTGTTGATACTGTTTAACCACCCATGTCGAACATAGCCATTAAAGTAGAAAACCTGAGTAAAGCTTACCAATTGGGCCAAATAGGCACTGGAACCATTAGTAGGGACTTGGAACGTTGGTTTGCCCGCATCCGTGGCAAGGAAGATCCTTTTTTAAGAATTGGCGAAACCAATGACCAAAATACCAAAAGCAATAGCGATATAGTTTGGAGCTTAAAAAACATTGATTTTGAGATAGAGCAAGGCGATGCCGTAGGAATTATTG
The DNA here is from genome assembly GCF_056398925.1 of Pedobacter sp. 01T416_2. NCBI lineage: Bacteria > Pseudomonadati > Bacteroidota > Sphingobacteriia > Sphingobacteriales > Sphingobacteriaceae > Pedobacter > Pedobacter sp. 01T416_2. Next base: position 8,347 of record NZ_JBFTQI010000153.1, on the reverse strand, counting down.
GCAGAAATGGAGCTGGCAAAAGTACCCTTCTAAAAATTCTAAGCAAGATTACTGCCCCTACTACTGGAAAAATATCAGGTAAAGGCAGAATTGCAAGTTTATTAGAAGTAGGCACTGGTTTCCACCCAGAGTTGAGCGGTAGAGAAAATATTTTTTTAAATGGCGCCATTTTGGGCATGCGTAAAAAAGAAATCCAACGTAAGCTTGATGAAATTGTAGATTTTGCTGGGATAGAACGGTATTTAGATACGCCAGTAAAAAGATATAGCAGCGGCATGTATGTCAGATTAGCCTTTGCCGTAGCTGCGCATTTAGAAAGCGAAATATTGATTATAGACGAAGTATTGGCTGTTGGCGATGCAGAATTTCAGAAAAAATGTTTAGGCAAAATGGGAGAAGTGAGCAAGGGAGAAGGAAGAACAGTGCTGTTTGTGAGCCATAATATGGGCGCGGTAACCGAACTTTGTAGATCTGGGATTGTACTTGAAAATGGACTGTGTAACTTTACAGGAACATCACAAAAAGCTGTCGACTATTATTTGAAAAACCAAAGCCAATTTTTATTTAGCGAATACACGACGTCAAATATTGTCTCAAACCCAAAATTTACAAACATCGAATTACAACTTGGAGGATCCCAACCCTCTCATACACTTCAAATAAAATTTAAGGTTAACAAAACATTATTCTCAACAGCTGCATTTGCCGTATTTGGCATTAAAAATAGTGCTAGTGTTACTATAATGGAGGCAATTCCATCTTTAGATAATTACATTAATTTTGAGGATAAAGATAAAGTTTATACCTGTATTGTACATTTAAATAGCTTCATACCTGATGAATACACCGTTTATGCCTGGCTAGGTGCTAGTGAAGCAGAAACTTACGATTGGGTAGATGATAAGTTAGGATTTGAAATTATTGATTCGCCCACACCAAAACGTACTTTTCCATTCTCTACCAGAACAGGATCGCAAATTGCAAACTCTTACTTAATCCCATGATCGAAGAAGTAAAAAACCGAGAGCAACTTTTATCAATAATAATACGCGCCCACTATAAAAAGGAAGGTATTTCTTTTTTTACCCCTGGCGACTTTTCTCAACAGCTCGGTTATATGAACCGCCCTAAAGGGTATGTTATAGATCCTCATGTGCACAGTCTAGTTGAGCGAAAGGTTGTTCTTACCCAAGAAGTGCTTTATATTAAATCAGGAAAAGTTAGGGTAGATTTTTATGATGATGAACGAGTCTACCTGCAAAGTAGAATTGTAGAAACTGGCGATGTAATTTTATTGGCAGCTGGCGGACATGGTTTCGAAATGTTAGAAAACTCCGAAATGATCGAAATTAAGCAAGGCCCCTATTGTGGTGATGAAGACAAAATTAGATTTGACTACAAGCCTGAAAACATCAACTTAATAACCAAAGGTAATGGGCCAAAACTTTAAGCTTTATAGTCAATATTACGATTTGCTTTATAGAGACAAAGATTACGTGGCAGAAACCGCCTATCTAATTGGTTTACTTGATAAATACCACTCTAAAGGCAATAAAATTATAGAGTTAGGCTCGGGAACTGGCAAACATGCAAACTTGTTGGCAGAGAAAGGATATCAAATTCTCGGTATTGAGCAGAGTGCTGAAATGGTCAAAATTGCGAACCAGAATAAAAAAGAGGGAGTGAGTTTTCAAATTGCAGATATTACTGACTTTAGATCAAACATCTCTTTTGATATTGCCATATCTCTTTTCCATGTGATCAGCTACTTAACTACCAATGAAAATTTGATCAAGACATTCAAGAATGTTCATCAGAACTTAAACAGAGATGGTCTATTCATTTTCGATGTTTGGCACAGTGCTGCCGTACATTTCCAAATACCGGAAAAACGAACTAAAATACTTCGAAATCAAAATATTGAGGTTACTAGAAATGCAAATCCTGTAATCTATCCCGAATTAAATGTTGTTGAAGTTAATTATGATATTACCGTAAACGACCTTAAAGACGGTACAATTCAATCCTTTAAAGAACAACATCCAATGCGGCATTTCAGCAGGCCAGAAATAGAATTACTAGCTTATGCCACAGGATTTGAGCTAATTCACAATGAAGAATTTCTGAGTCAGAACATACCCACAGTCGAAACTTGGGGCGTTTGTTATATTTTAAAAAAATTATAATGCATCCGATCCCGGTTAACACTCCCCTGCTCAATGGCAATGAATTAAAATACTTAACTGAGTGTATTGAAACAGGCTGGATCAGTAGCGAAGGCCCTTTTATTACTAAATTTGAGGAACAGTTTAGTAAATATATTGGTAGTTCGTACGGAATTGCGGTTAGTAACGGTTCTGCAGCCTTAGATATTGCGATTAAAGCTTTAAATATTGGCCATGGAGACGAAGTAATTATGCCTACTTTCACGATTATCTCTCCAGCGCAATCTGTGGTTACCGCTGGTGCGTTGCCAGTTTTAGTAGATAGTGATCCAATCACTTGGAATATGGATGTGACCCAAATTGAGTCCAAAATAACCGCTCGTACGAAGGCGATTTTGGTAGTACACATTTACGGTCTCCCAGTTGATATGGATCCCATATTAGCATTGGCAAAAAAATATAAGCTAAAAATAATCGAAGATGCAGCAGAAATGCACGGCCAAACCTATAAAGGCAAAATGTGCGGTAGTTTTGGTGACATCAGCATTTTTAGTTTTTATCCAAATAAACATATTACTACCGGCGAAGGCGGTATGCTCCTCACTAACAGCCGAGAGCTGGCGGATAGATGTAAAAAACTCCGGAACCTGTGCTTTGAGCCTGATGGTCCTCGCTTTGTCCATCACGAAATAGGCTGGAACTACCGAATGACAAACCTACAGGCAGCCCTAGGTTTGGCCCAGCTAGAACAACTTGAAGGTTTTATAATCAAGAAAAGAGAAATAGGTGCAAGCTACCAACAAGGGCTTTCTTTCTTACGAGAAAAAGGGTACCAGCTGCCTCTTGCAAAAACAGATTTTAGTAAGAATATTTATTGGATATTCGGTTTGATTGCACCAACCTTAGCCGAAAAAGAAAACATAATAGCGCATCTCACCAAAAACAAAATCGGTACCCGGCCTTTCTTTTGGTGCATGCATGAACAACCTGTATTTCAAAAAATGGGGTTGTTCAAAAATGAAAATTATCCTGTTGCAGAAAGGTTAGCTAGAAATGGCTTTTATTTGCCAAGTGGTTTGGGCCTTACAGAAGAAGAAGCTAACCAAGTAGTAAAAATAATCTTAAATGGAAAAATTTAAAATTGCTGTTTGGGCTGACAAAGAGACATCTCCGCATAATGGAGGCTCATTCACTTATCCTGAAGCGCTGATTACAAATATCGACACTTTCGAGTTTGATCCTGAGTTAGAAATTGTATTTACTGGCTTTTTAAAAGATAGCAAATTCAAAAAACCTTATATTAAACTTGAAAGCGAGGAAAGTTTTTTAAGCAGAAAACTAAGCAACTTATTCCATAAATTATTTCGTTGTGACGTGAATCTTACCGGAAGATCTAGAAGGAAGCGAAAACAAATCAATTTTGATATCCTGAAAAAGAATAGGGTAAAATTGATTTTCTATCCCGTTAATTTCATGCAGTATACAGACTTCCCATTTATTGTTAACAATTGGGATTTAGGACAACTTAGCACCTATGTTTTTGATGAATTTGCCTATACCTTCGATAGTAGGGAACAATATTTTACATTGATAAAAAAGGCGCTCTTTATTTGCGCCGATTCTGAAGCAGGTAAGATAGAAATGATCAATTACCTCAATTATTTCCCCAATAAAATCAAAGTATTGCCATTTTTCCCTGCGAGTTTTGTTGGATCCGAAACCACTCCCGTAAAACCTGATTTCATGGGGCAGAGTGATGAATATTTCTTCTATCCTGCCGCTTTTGGCGCACATAAAAATCATTATGGACTGATTATGGCCTTTAAGCAGTTTTTGGATAAGTATCCTCAAGTAAAACTGGTATTTACCGGTGGCGATTATAAGAACAAGCTCTATCTTCAAGATTTAGTTAATGAATTAAATATTGCTGATCGCGTTTTTTTTGCTGGATTTGTCGAAAAATCGGTCATCAAATGGCTCTATATGCATTCTTTAGGTTTAGTGATGCCTACATATCTTGGGCCAACCAATATGCCATTGTTGGAAGCACAAGCCTTAAATTGTAGAGTAGCTTGTTCCAATTTTGACGGACATAGGGAGTTATTGGGCGATTATGGCATATATTTCAATCCAGAAAGTACGAATGAAATTCATGACAGCCTCATTCAACTCTACAATTTGCGAAATCAATCGGTAACCCAAAAAGAACTTTCAAAATATAATATTGAAGAGACCATGAAAAAACTAAATCAAATCTTCATTGAGTCGATTAATGTAAGAAGTACATGGGATTATTAGCTTGATGTAGCATGTCAATTTTCGGAAAAATTCGCAGTTTTCTGCACCTTCAAAAGCGAGCGATAAAATACATGAAGGCTTTTGGTATCGAAGGATTAAGTATCTTACGTCAAGTTGAACTGGAAGACAATGATGAACTGATCGTACTTCAACTACCGCGATTAAAGGAAAAAATCTATTTAAGAAAAAACACTTCTGATATTGGGGTATTCCAAGAGATATTTATAGATCAAAATTATGAGGCCTTATTAGATTTAAAAGACCACAATATTGTTGTTGATGCTGGAGCAAATATTGGTCTTTTTGCTTTATACATATTGAAAGAACACCCTAATGCACAGCTTTTCTGTATTGAACCCGAGGATTCAAATTATGAAATGCTCAAAAAAAACACAGCAGGATACCCTCACATCACCATCTTAAAACGTGGTCTATGGAACTGCGAAACCTATTTAAAATTTATTGATCTAAAGGCTAGCAAATGGGCATTTCAACTTACAGAAAGTACAAATAATAATTATGACATTCATGGAATTTCAATTGCTGACATTTATCGTGATTTTAATTTAGACCATATTGATATTCTTAAAATCGACATTGAGGGAAGTGAAAAAGAGCTCTTTGAAAAGAACACCTCATGGCTATCAAAAGTAAAAAACTTAATGATAGAAACCCATGAAGACATGAGACCTGGTAGTACATCATCAGTAATGGATGCGCTATCACCCTATTACTTTGCGTATGTAAAACTTAACAATAATCTTTTTTTCACAACAGTTCTGAACCAATCATGCATTTAAACAGTGAATTATTATTCAAAAAATATGCAAAAACATATTTTAAAAATAACCTAAAAGTTTTAGAGATTGGTCCTGACATGATTCCTTCTAGCTTTTCTACTATGATTGGCAATCCTACTATCACCTGGCATACTTTAAATATAGTGGCGGGCGAGCGAACTAGCAATGCTAAGAATGAGGATTTAGACATTTTGTCGACTGATGAATATAATTATCCGATAGCAAATGATACTTATGATATTATTATTTCTTCTAATGTGCTGGAACATGTACGTAAATTTTGGACCTGGTTTGCTGAATTGAAAAGAATATTAAAACCAGGAGGGCTGATCATTACTATCTCACCAATTAGTTGGCCTTATCATGAAGCTCCGGTAGATTGTTGGAGGATTTATCCCGAAGGAATGGCTGCACTATATGAAGAATTAGGCTTGATGAATGTACTCACACTTTTCGAAAGCTTGGAGAGAGAAAGATTTACAGACCAACCTTACACACCACTTATTCCTTGGGCTTCTACGGTGAATGAAAATAAAATAAGATACATCAAATGGTACAACAGATTATTGGCATTTTTTCCATTTACTAAAGCAATAAGAGCAGGGATTACCATTTCCTATGATCAAATTTCTATTGCGACCAAATAATGTCTAGGTCCTTTGTAACCATTGTTCCGCACATCGAAAACCTTGAACTAAAAAAGGATACTGGTCAAATTCCCTATCAATTTTTTAAAATTTTGGGGTATAATTCAACATTAGTATCTTATTTCCATTCATTAGAAGGAGGTCGAAAAGCCGGCCCATGGAAAAAACCTCCAACTGAAACAAATGTTATTGAGGCTAATTATCCTTATTTAAAAACTGAAGTTCCTGGTTTAAAACTCCACTTTTTACCAAACGAAGGTAGAGGTAAATTTTTTGAACGATCTATTTATGCCTATATCAGGCAGCATGCGAAAGAAATAGAAATCCTCAACTTATTCCATTTTAGCTCTGAGAATATTTTTTATGCCATTGTATATAAATTTTTTCATCCTCATGGGAAAATTTACCTAAAACTAGATATTGATTTAGATTTCCATAAAAATCAAGCCAGCATATTCAACTCAGCTGGAATATTAGGAAAAGTAAAAAGCTGGGGCTATCAGCAAGTGCTATTACCGTTATTCTTTAGGATGGTAAAATTAATTTCTGCAGAATCTATAGATGGTTACCGCTATTTTAAAGATAGATATCGAGTGCCTGAAAAGAAGATGGCAATGATACCTAATGGTGCCGATTTGGATCGTCTTTTTGCCCTAACCAAAGGGGTGAAAAGTTTTGCGGAAAAAGAGAATATTTTACTTTCTGTTGGAAGAATTGGTAATCCACAAAAAAACAATGAGCTATTGTTAGAAGCGATTCCAAAATTGTCTGTCCCAAATTGGAAATTCTATTTCGTCGGGCCAATCGAACCTGAATTTAAAGGTTATATCAATAAATATTTCGAAAATTATCCTCATTTAAAAGATCAGGTCATATTTACTGGAAATATCTCCGATCCTGCCCAATTGTATGCCATTTACAATCGCTCAAAATTATTCTGCTTAAGTTCATTGTGGGAAGGTTTTCCATTGGCAGCAGTAGAGGCAGCTTGTTATGGAAATGTTTTAGTATTACATAATAAAATTAAAGCTTTCAGCACGTTGACCGATCATGGAAAGAATGGGGTCAGTTTTAATCAAGACAATATTACAGAAGTCTTAGCAGCTATTCTAGCGGATGATGAATTACAGCAAAAAATGTATCAAAATGTACTGATTTATGCCCACGAGCAATTTTCTTGGCACAATTCTGTAAAAAAAATAGATACAATTCTTAATTTTTGACCACCCCCACAACAATTTATTTTTCAAGTACCATTATTCCATTGAAAGATGGAGGTGGTGGCAGTGTAGTGATCTACAGGCATTTGAAGAGATTCCAACAAGAAGGGCATCATATCGTCTTTTTGAATTGTAGTCCAAATCATGGAGTAAGGACTGAATTTACCCAAATCAATATCCCAAAGAGATGGTGGCATCCGCCCTTGCGAAAATATACTCCATTGCTTTCAACATTCCGATTTTGGCTTCACTACCGTTTTTTGAAAAACAGATTAATTTTTCAAAAGGGAGATAAAATTCTGGGGATTTTAGAAGACACGGGCAGTCTTTTAGCACAAATCATAGCTTCACAAACAAAGTTGCCTTACTATCTTTTTTTCCACGATGACAATATTTTCAGCAAATATTTTGAAGGCCATCTATTCAGCTTGGGCAACCTCAAAAACATCATTCGTCACTGTAAACATTTCTTTGTTGTTTCAAAACCTATGCAAGAATTGCTGAAGCAAAATGGTGGGAAAAACGCTATTGTAATCTATCCTATTCCAGAAGGCAGCTCCAGAAAGAAAGATTTGGCTAAAGTAAATTTTAAGGGACTTCAGCTTTGCTATGCTGGAACGATACTTCCATTTCATGACCAACTGATCAAGAAAATATTTAAGGCAGCACAATCGATGAATGGGCAATTAACTTTGGTTACGAATTCAGACCTCGCCATAGCTGATCGATTTCGAGATTGTGAAGGAATAAAAATAAGGAGGCCATTGGAAAAACTTCATGACCTTTTCACCATGTTACTAGAAAAGATGGATGTATTGCTCATATTTTACTCTTTTAACTTAGCTGAGGAAATTAGGGCAACACACAGTTTTCCGAGCAAATTCGCTGAATTTTGTCATTTAGGAATGCCAATTCTGATCATTGCACCTGAGAAGAGTGCTATTGGCCTTTGGGCGAAAGAACATAAGTGGTTATGCTACGTGAATAACGATTCGGTGATTCATATTTCCGCTATGATCAAACGTTTACAAACCAAAGATTTTTGGGAAGAATGCCGCCTTCAAGCTATTCGATTGGCAGAAACTGATTTCAATCCTACCATTATCCACCAACGGTTATCCCTGATTTTAAATGAATGATTTAGTTTCAGTTATTATTCCTACATATAACGCAGAGCGATTTATCGAAGCGACCATTCAATCTGTATTGGATCAAAC
>NZ_JBFTQI010000152.1:0-9332 GCF_056398925.1 Pedobacter sp. 01T416_2 | reverse complement strand
ACCCATAAAGGAGCTAAATGTAGCCTCAACAAGCAAACATGATGAAGTTTTAAAACAACTTACCTCAGTAATGCAACCTGTTATTGATAAGCTAAAGGAACGCATGGAAGCCAATCCAGAAATGTATAAAGCTTATCAGGAAGATATTAAAAGTGTAAGCAGCCTGAAAACAATGGATGAAAAGCAGGCTAAAGTAGCTCAGATTGCTAAAACCCATTATTCCTTTGTTAAAAAGATCTGGACGGAGGCGAAAATAGACGAACCGTTGTACCAGCAGAAGATTAGGGATGTGTTTCCAGATGATGTAAGGAAGAAAATCCAATTTGGGGAGTTCCTTACGTTTCAATATGAAAAAGCTAAACCTGTAGCGCCATATACTCCTGGAGGATCTACTTCAAACCCAACAAACCCACCTATAATAAGCAAGCCGGTTGATCCTAATCCAACTATTTGTGTGGATGAGAATGCCACGGCTACTCCACTTTTTGATCCACTAAAAAGCGGAATTGGGTCATGTAACCATTATTTTTATGGATCGAATAATGGCGCATATACCAATACAATTAAAACCGTAGCCGATGCTCAAGGACCATGGGGCGGCTACTCAGATGCAGCTATAACAATTGATAGGTTTAGTATCCCCGGTACGTTTCCGTTTGATTCGAGAGGACTTAAAGTATCGAAAGATTATCACTGGAAAGGTTCGGCATATACCATTTCGGTATTGGGATGTTCGATGGCTTATTATTATGAAACGCCTTTTTTTGCTTCGGCACTCAAAGACTGGCAAACTGAAATTTGTATTTGTGCGCCTGCCACTTTTATGCTGTTCTCCAATAAAAAGGTAGATAAACAATTTGTTAGCCAAGGGCCTAAAAGCACTGGGAATGTGGTGAGTTTCGGACTTGGATCTGGGATAAATACTGGTGCAAGTGGAATTGCTTTTGCTGGAGGAGAATCAAGCGTGCAAAGTAAGAAATGGCAAATTTGCGAAACACCATAAATATATAAAATATGAAAAGAATTATGTCCATCTTAGGCTCATTGCTGTTTATAACAGCAGTTAAAGCTCAAACCACCGTGATTAAAAAAGAAACGGTAAATCCGGGTTGTAGTCAAACCACCGCTACCTCTGTCTCATCAAAGGATCATAAGTCCTTACGAACCGACCCCAAATTGGAAGCGAAGGAAAGAGCAATTAAAGATGCAAAAATTGCTCCTCAAATTGACCCTAAAAAGGAAGTTATGCCTAAAGCAGCTGCGGAAAGAGCAATCAAAGATGCAAAGATATTGCACAAGGGAAAATAATGCTGTTCAATAAAAATAATTATCAGCCCCCGCACATCGAAGTAAAAGAAAGTCCGCTTCATGGGCGTGGCGTATTTGCTAAAAATAGAATAACGAAAGGGAGCCTTATAGAGCGGGCTCCTGTTGTTTTTTTATCGAACGATGAAAAGGAAATCTTACGGTTTACCAAACTTTTTCATTATTACTTTTTGTTGAGCGAGCCCGAAAAGCAGGTGGCATTTAGTTTTGGTCATGCTTCGTTCTACAATCATTCAGCCAAAGCAAATGCCTTTTACACCTTTTCGAGAAAGAGAAATACGATTAACCTTTATGCCTGTCAAACCATTGAAGCAGGAGATGAGGTAACTATTAACTATAACGGTAAGCCGAATGATAGAAGCGAGGTATATTTTCCCAATTCGGATGAATAATGAAGAAACAGTTGTATTTAAAAACGATAAAGGGAAAGGGCAGAGGTGTTTTTTGCAATGCAAACATTTTAGAAGGAGAAATTATAGAAATTTGTCCTGTTATTATTATCCCTGCCAAAGAATTTTCTGCCTTATGTGCTACGTCCCTTATAGATTATAGCTTTTATTTCAATAAAGAAGAAAAAACATTGTCGTTAACCATGGGGTTTGGATCCATGTATAACCACAAGCAGTTTCCCAATGCTGTATATATGCTCAATAAGGAAGAAAGACAAATGGTATTTACTGCTCACGAAAACATCAAAGCACGTACTGAAATATGTATTAATTATGGTGGCGAGTATGGTATAGATTATTGTAAGTGGTTCACAGATAGGGGTATCGATCCCGTTTGATCAAAAAATCATCTTTTTTAATGATTGACCTGCATCTATACTCAAGCTACTTTTACTAAAAAAGTAAAACCATGAAGAAAGTAATTTTTATCTTTTTCCTTACCCTTGGTATAGGAGGGATAGCACAAGCACAGGTATTGAGTAAACTCAAAGAAAAAGCAAAAGTCGCGGCGACAAACTCCGTTGACCGATCAACCGATAAAGTTGTAGATCAGGCTGTAAATAAAACGGCGGACAATGTTACCGACAAAGCAATAAACAAAGTCAGTGAAAAACTGAATAACTTATTTAAAAAGAAAAATAAAAAACGCCCAGATACTATCCCCGCGACAGTTCCCGATTCAAATAAAGCCGTAATCAAGCCTAAGAACCAGAACAAATAAGTTTACCTGATAAAAACAGGAGATTATGAAAAAGATCATGCCCCTCTTAAGTGCCTTGTTCATTGTAACTGGCCTTAAAGCACAAAAAGCAACTGTGCAGAAAGAAACCATAAAGCCAAAGGCAGATACAGTTGGTAAAAGCAGTACTGATAAACAGATCAATAAAGCAGTAGATAAAAAGGATACAAAAATTGCCCCTGCCATCAAATATGCCCCAACCTCGAAAGTTGCTCCAGTAGCAACAAAAGCCGCCAAGATTACTCCTGTAAATTAGTATGCGGCTAATTTCAAGGCAAGATAATATTGGCAAACTCTGGGATTAATTATTCTTCTAAAATTTTAGAAAAACCGCTAATTTCAATCAATTCGTCCACAAAATGGTTCGAATTACGCACCGCCACTGACCCCAATCGTACGGTATCCCGTTAGGGATATCGTACTTTTTTAAATAATTTTTCGTAAGCAACAAACTTCAAAATTAAGAACTAATAAGATATTCCTTTCCTTAGTTTGTGTATTTCAGTAGAAGCGGTTCTTCATCACTTCAGGTGAAAAAGAATGAAGCAAAAGTCCCATTATAGTTGTCGTGGTGTGTATTTATCTTGAACTTTCGTTGGTATAGACAAAACTGTCCCCTTTGTAAAACCCAAGGTTATATTCAATTTGTCTCTCCGCCTGATCAAACACGGTTCGTTTTCTGGACAGTACCGGACTGCCAATTTTCATTTTAAGTTTATCGGCAATAAATTCATCGGCAGCTATAGCGGTTATTTCTTCTTTAGATAGGGTAGCAACTACAGAGTAGTCATCTTCTAATATTTCGTACAGGGGACGTTTAAAATCCTCTTCGCCTGTTAATCCCACACGCGGATGAAAATAAGAAACAAAATAAACAAAGGGCTCATGCAGTTTTCCTCTAACCCTTTCCAATTTCAATATTTTGCGGTCAGTTTTTATCTCAAAAAAATTTGCAAGGGTTTCATCCGGGTACACCCAGGTAACATGAAGTTCGAAACTATTTATGGGAAGCCCCCTCAATTTCATTTCCTGTGAAAAACTTAACCAGTTATTGGATCGGGAACTAACTGGTTGGCTTGCAACTTTAGTTCCAAATCTTTTTTTACGGACTAAAAGTCCTTCGAAAACTAATTTGTTAATCGCCAGCCTCAATGTGGTACGCGATATAGCTAATCGTTTTGCTAATTCAACCTCACTGGGAAGAGTCTTCCCATTTTGATATTCTTGGGCCTGGATTAATTTTCTCAAAAGCATCTCTGCTTGAGCATGCAATGGAATAAGGCTTTTATGGTCAAGTGAGTACTTCATTCAGATAAATGTATAAAAATAAAATCATATATGTTTGTACATAATTCATATTATACCTACCTTGTTATAGGACATAAAATTTTACCAGCATTTATATTACTGATTTAATATTAGTTTTCTATCGCGGGGAATAGAATTTGGTGGCCTGTTTTGTTTTTTTGTTTAATATGTACATACATTACTACTAATCATCAGATGAATTCAAATAACCTTACCAACCAAGTTAATTGTTACCTTCCTGAGTATGTCATGTCTGGTAATATCATTAACATCTATCAGTCCATTGGATTTCCCGGGCCGGGAATTTGTCTAAGGCATCCACCCTGACTCCTGATAGAGAAAACTGACATTATAACTTAACCAATTATAAACCAATTTCACCAATTTTATGAGACTATTTTCGCTAAAATACAATACACAAAAAAGACTGGGGACCCTTAGGGGCCTTGTTGTTGTATTGCTTTGTCTTTTAGGAGGCATTCAGCAGGCTCTTGCCCAGCAAGCCATTTCAGGATCTGTAAAGGATTCACAGGGAACGCCCATGGTATCCGCATCGGTAAAAGTAAAGGGGACGAGCATTGGTACCTTAACCGATAAAGACGGTGCCTTTGCAATTAAACTTCCGGCCGGAAAAACTGTTTTAACCATTAGTTATGTTGGCTATGAGTCAACGGAGGTAAATACCGCTTCCAAGGATTTCTCCCCGGCCATAGTGTTAAAGGAGTCTTCGTCTTTGAAAGACGTTCTGGTTGTGGGTTACGGAACACAGCGTAAAGTGGATGTTACAGGCTCCATTGGTTCAATCAGTGGTAAAACAATCACGGAAAGATCCTCACCCGATGCGCTTGGTGCATTGCAGGGGCAGGTACCCGGCTTAAACATTACCCAGAATTCCGGCAAAGTCGGTGATTACAGGATCAATATCAGGGGCTTCAATTCCATTAATGCATCCAATAATCCCCTGTTTGTTATTGACGGGGTTATCGGGGCTGATTACAGTGCGATAAATCCAAATGATATAGATAAGATTGATGTACTTAAAGATGCGTCGGCATCTGCAATTTATGGCGCACGTGGTTCAGGTGGTGTAATTATCATTACCACAAAACAGGGTAATTATAATATGCCCACCATTTTGAGCTACAATGGTGTAGGCGGTTTCAATAGCTTGCAAAGGGAAATCCCAGTTTTGAACTCAGCCCAGTACCAGGCAATGGAGAAACAGGCCTATGCAAATTCAGGGGTTCCTTATCCAAACTTTGGGCAACTGGAACCGGACTTGTTTAATCCGGACAATACGCCAAAATACGATACCAATTGGCAGAGAGAGGTGTATAAACCAACATTTTCACAGAATCATAACCTGTCGGTAAGCGGGGGCTCGGGTTCCTCCAGATTTAACCTGGCCGCCGGCTATCAGAATGATAAACCATTGTCATTGTTTACCTATAATAAGAAATATTCCGCCAGGATAAATGTCGACTCAAAAATAAACAAATGGCTTAATGCGGGGTTAAACGTATCAGGAATTTACAATATAACAAAAACTAATGACGGGTTTGGCTATGGTGTGGCGAGGATGGCCCTGGAATCTTTTCCTTTTATTCCCGTAAAACTGCCTAACGGAAAATGGGGCGCTGATTACATGCATAAATTAGGTGAAACTCCGGTCAACCCTGTTGCAGAGGCGACCAATGATGTTAACCTAACCCACCGAACCCTTGTTTTCGCCAATACATATCTGGAGACTGTTCTTTCTCCAAGCCTAAGTTTCAAAACGAGTCTTTCAGGTCAGGTGAATTCAAGTAAAAATAATTTTGCCTATAGTGGTGATTTCCTGGACAGAGGTCAAAATACCGGTATCAGCGCCTCGATAAGTACCGTTCAAAATCTGTACTGGCAAAGCTCAAGTTATTTTACCTACAATAAAACATTCAGCGAAATTCACAAAATTAACGCAACCCTGGGGGCGGAGTGGTCACAAACTTCCAATGAAACCTTTGCGGACGGGGTTTCGGGTTTTGATGGCAGTTATTATCTGTTTAATAATTTAGGCGCAGCCAATATTGCCAATCCACCAAGTTCTTCAGCATATCTTAAGCAGACCAATTCGTATTTTGGTAGAATCGTATACTCTTTGGCGGATAAATATTTGTTTACTGCCACAGGCCGCTACGATGGAGCGTCAGTGTTTGGTGAGAACCATAAATTTGCATTTTTCCCTTCAGCGGCAATCGCCTGGCGTGTTTCACAGGAAGATTTTTTAAAGGACAGCAAGGTAATCAGCAATTTAAAGCTTAGACTAAGTTACGGAAGTACCGGAAATTCTTCCATTGATCCTTACCGGTCGCTGAGTACACTGGCTACAAATTTCACAGTTCTGGGAGGTGTGAGGACCGCGGGGGTTGTGCAGGGTGTTATTGCCAATCCGGATTTAAAATGGGAGCAGACCAATCAGCTTGATTTGGGAATGGACCTGGATTTATTTGCAGGGCGTATAAATATCGTTGCCGATATTTATAATAAAGTGACCGATAATTTGTTGCTTAATGCGCCGGTTCCGCTATCAACCGGTTATGATAACGTATTAAAAAACATTGGTTCGGTCCGTAATAGKGGGCTTGAGCTGGGAATTACTTCAAATAACCTGACCGGAGATTTAACCTGGAGCACCACATTCAACATTGCCTTTAACAAAAATAAGGTACTGGCATTGGGCACCAACAATGAAGATATATTTCCGGGGCCGTCAGTGCTCGATCAGATAGGTATTTTAAGAGTAGGAGAACCGGTAGGATCTTTATGGGGCTACCAGCAAGATGGCACCTGGGGTTCAGATGAGGTAACACAGGCGGCCAAGTACGGGAAACTYCCCGGCGATCTTAAGGTCGTTGATCTAAACAATGATGGGCTGATTAATTCAAAAGATCAAACCATACTTGCGCACTCTTATCCAAACTATACAGGGGAATTGATTAACAGATTGAAGTACAAGAATTTTGATTTCTCTCTGGATATCGGCTTTAGCCAGGGAAACAGCGTCTTTAATATTGGAACGCTTATTCAGGAGCAGAGGCAAACTTATGCCAATGCCTTTACAACTGTTCTTAACGCATGGACACCGACAAATCAAAAAACGGAGGTAGGTTATGTACGTCTGAACAACGATGCCCATGGATCTACCTTGCTCCAAACATCGAGGTACATCAGTGACGGATCTTTTATCAGGGGTAGAAACCTGACATTGGGCTATACTTTTCCAGAGTCTGTTGCTGGTAAGATCAGTATGAGCTCATTGAGGGTTTTTGCCGGTTTGCAGAACTTCTTTATGATTACCAAGTATAAAACCGGTTACGATCCGGAATCATCATCCTGGGCACCGTCTCTGGCTTTTTCCTACGGAATCGATTTGTATGGCGAACCCAGACCAAGAATATTTAATCTTGGATTAAGCATGAGCATTAAATAATATCAACCTGTAAAATTTGCTAGTCATGAAAAAATTTATAAAACTATCAGTCGTTGCATTCGCCCTGCTTGCAATGTCATCCTGCAAAAAATTCCTCGATGAGAATCCGCCAAGTGCCTATACGCCGGATAATTACTACAAAACTCTTGCCCAGGCGCAAAATGCCGTTAACGGGATTTACGCCTCGGTCGGTACGATATACAGTCAGGGGGGCAATTTTGATGATTTAAGTTTATTGTTGCTCGAAATGCCAACCGGTCAGGCCAATACCGATATTAGCCAGTCGACCAACAATCAGGAGTTGCTACGCCTGAGCACAAGCTCTGCGAATCTGTACGTACGTCAATGGTGGAGGACCTGTTATCAGGGAATTAACGCAGCAAATCTGGCCATTGCCAATATTTCAGCTATGTCGGCTACAGCGCTGACTGCGACTCAAAAGAGTCAGTTAATCGGGCAGGCACAGTTTTTAAGAGCATGGTTTTATTTTAACTTGGTGAGGATTTATGGAGATGTACCCTTATTAACTGCTCCAACATCCAGTGTAGAAAGCGCACAGGTTCCAAGAAACCCTGTTAAAGATGTATATGAGAAATTAATTGTGCCTGATCTGTTATCGGCAGAGCAAAGCGGTTTACCGATTACAGATAACACCGGAAGAGTATCGTTGGGCGCAATAAAGGGCTTACTGGCCAAAGTATATGAAACGATGGCTGGTTATCCGCTGCAGCAGGCCGATAAATACGCTTTAGCCAAGCAAAAAGCACTGGAAGTTATCTCATCAAATCAATTCACATTTTACAGCAATTACGATCAGTTCCGTGACCCCGTGAATGACAATAAGATGGAGAATATTTTTATGGCCCAATATGCAAGCACAACGCTGGCTAATCCAATGTTTAACTATACACTTCCTTTGTTTGCGGGGGTAAGCGGTGCCAATGGGGGTACAGGTGCGCTAACACCGGATTTAACGTTTTACAAATCATTCACTCCCAGTGACAAAAGAGGGAAGGAAAACCAATATTTTTATTCTCATTACGCAAGTCAGGCAACGGGTGCTGATATTCAGTTTTCAACCGGACAGCACATTTTTAAATACTTTAATAATGTTAGCTATACCGCTAATGCACCGTCAGGGAAATGCTATTCGTTAATTCGTTTAACAGATATTATGCTTTTATATGCGGAAGCACAAAACGAAGCGGATGGAACTCCTGATGCTAATTCATATACATATTTGAATCAAATCAGGACAAGAGCCGGATTACTTCCCTTAGCCGGACTTACCCAGACGCAGTTTCGTGAAGCGGTATGGCGTGAACGGAACCATGAACTTTGTTATGAAAATATAACATGGTTTGATATGGTCCGGACCCGGATGGCATATGATACCAAGAACGATAAATTTGTTGCCCTGGTGGGCTATACCTTTCCGTACGGATCGAATATCACTTTTGCGACTAAAAATTTATTGTTCCCATTGCCTCAATCGGAAATACAGGCAAACCCTAAGCTTACACAAAATGCCGGATACTAGCATATGAAAATTAAACTGTCTAAATAATTGATATCGAATAACGGGAGATAGGATATTATTTTCCTGTCTCCCGCTAATAAATAACCGAAATCAAAGAATTGAAAGGTCAGTTTAAAATTGAAATAAACCCATTACTATAAAACATTCGTTAAAGAAAATTTATGACTACAAAAAAGATGACTGCTGCAACTGCCTATATAGAAAAACAGGCGGCGCATTTTCGTAATTATATGCAATCTGCGGAGTTGGGGCATGAGAATGCCATGGCTAAGCTGGTTATTAAATGCGCTGTTGCTGCTTTACTCTTAACAGCGGCTTTACCCGCATTTTCTCAAAACTATAACAAAACCGTCTCACCTATAGCACTTCCACCACCGGTATCAAATTTGCTTCCCGGAAAAAAAGCACCTGTAGTAACCGATATCTGGGTAGTGTTTAAAACACATTGCGATCTGGGTTATACCATGCCTGCAAGTGCCGTATTTAAAAAATACCGTGAAG
>NZ_JBFTQI010000151.1:0-11698 GCF_056398925.1 Pedobacter sp. 01T416_2 | reverse complement strand
CACAATGAATTACTTAGTTTAAATGGCAGCTATACCGAGCTTTATAACCACCAACTTTTGGAGGAGGAAACCCGAACTATTTAAATTGTATTAAAATTGTATTTTGAACTTTAAATATTTGCTTTATATTTACCGAAACCAAAAACCAACATCAATACCAACCATGGGAGAATTCGACAACAAGGAAAGAGAAGAAGTTTTTTCAAAGAAAGTAAGAGCAGGTAAGAGAACTTATTTCTTCGACGTGAAGGCTACTAGATCGGGTGATTATTATTTAACAGTTACCGAGAGTAAGAAAAGATTAGAAGACGGTGTGTTTGTAAAACATAAAATCTTTTTATACAAAGAAGATTTCGAAAAATTTGCAGAAGGACTAAATGAAACTGTTGATTACATCAAAACTCACCAAGATGTGGTTGAAAAACGTTATGAATATTCTGAAAATGGAGAACATAGCACTAAAGCAAGCGACGATTTTACTTTTTAAGTAATATAATTTCAATAAAAAAGCCTCCTGATTTTAAAAGTCGGGAGGCTTTTTCGTGTGCGTAATATTTTATTTTATGCCTCCGCCTGAGAGTACTGCCAACAGCAAAAGAAAATAACTGGCTATCAATACGATGGTAATTACACCCCAAAATTTAAAGAGCGATTTTACATGAGCAATGGCATCATTTAAATTTTCCTGATCGCCGAACAAAACCCCTTGTTTAACTTTGGCCGAAAAGCGCAGCAGCAATAAACTTGGGTAAAAAAAGAACAAAGCCAACAGCAGGTAAAATATGGTGATACCTGTGGCGCCAATACCGCCCAATGGCCCCAATTGATTGAGCATTCCTGGATTAGCCGTTACCGCAGCCCCTATTCCAAATGAGCCTAGGGTTAAAAATGCCGAGATAACAAAACCCACAACTGATAAAAATCTTGCCCATTTACTCATATCGTAAAAATAGCTCCGCATTTCTTCGGTAACAACCAACTTTACTTCCTGGGGCGGCGGAAGGCGGAAGGCGGAAGGCGGAAGGCGGAAGGCGGAAGGCGGAAGGCGGAAGGCGGAAGGCGGAAGGCGGAAGGCGGAAAAGGTAAATGGTTGATGACCAAAACTAAAGCTTGAGAACGAAACACAATGGCTATTGACCATAAGACTATGGACCAATGGCCAAAAACTAAAGATATAAAGACTAATAAATAATGGCATTACAATGTGGTATAGTTGGTTTACCAAATGTTGGAAAATCGACTCTTTTTAACTGTTTATCAAATGCAAAAGCGCAGGCAGCAAACTTTCCCTTTTGTACTATTGAGCCCAATGTTGGCGTAATTACAGTACCTGACGATAGATTAACCAAACTGGCCGAGTTGGTTAAACCAAATAAAGTACAACCGAATACAATTGAGATTGTAGATATTGCAGGCTTAGTAAAAGGTGCATCGAAAGGTGAAGGCCTGGGAAACCAGTTCTTAGGAAATATCCGTGCTACCAATGCAATTATTCATGTTTTACGTTGTTTTGATGACGGAAATGTAATTCACGTGGATGGTTCTGTTGATCCGATCCGTGATCGTGAAATTATTGATACTGAACTTCAGCTTAAAGATTTGGATACCGTTGATAAACGAATCCAAAAAGTTGAAAAAATGGCTAAAACAGGTGGCGATAAAGATGCTAAACGTACCTATGAAATTTTAACGGTGGTTAAAGCACATTTAGAAGCTGGCAAATCGATCCGTACTGCGGCATTGGCTCAAGATGATTTCGATTTTATTGAAGATTTAGGTTTACTTACACAAAAACCGGTAATGTATGTTTGTAATGTTGATGAGGCATCGGTAATTAACGGCAATAAATATGTTGATTTAGTGAAAGCTAATGTTGCTGACGAAAATGCTGAAGTTTTAGTGATCTCTGCTAAAATTGAATCAGAAATTGCCGAACTGGATAGCTACGAAGAGCGTCAGGAGTTTTTAGCTGATTTAGGCTTGACTGAATCTGGTGTAAACAAACTGATCCGTGCGGCTTATAAATTATTAAACCTTTACACTTACTTTACCGCTGGTGTACAAGAAGTTAGGGCCTGGACGATTACAAAAGGTTTTACAGCGCCACAAGCTGCTGGTGTTATCCACACTGATTTCGAAAAAGGATTTATCCGTGCTGAAGTAATCAAATACAACGATTTCGTAACCTTAGGTTCTGAAAATGCCTGTAAAGATGCTGGTAAATTGGGCGTTGAAGGAAAAACCTATGTAGTGGAAGATGGCGACATCATGCACTTTAGATTTAATGTATAATCCCTAAATCTCCTAAGGAGATTTTAAAAACATAAATAATACAGAGCCATTCTTTCGAATGGCTTTTTTGTTTATAGATGTTTTTACTATGGTTAGCCTGTAATGAACCATTTTATTTACTTTGAACCATATAAGGCATATAAGCACATATAAGCTAAATGAACTTGTATTTCTTAAATGGTAACAACGCTAAGCATTAAACGATGTCAGATCCTGAAATAAATTACCTTCGGTGAGCTCGCTTAAGGCTCGGTTTACTTCGTAGCTTTCCGCTTTGCTACAGGTCAGGATGACGAATGCTAGAGAAGGCACAGAAAAACGGAATTATATTACTGCGCCCAACCTAAAATATTAGCAGCTAAGTTACCAATAAACCCGATTAAAATGGAAAGCCCGCAGCTTAGCGAGGACTTGTAATGAAAAGCGGGAGCAAGCTTTAAAATATCTACTGCAATTGCTTTTCAAAAAAATATTTTAGCTCTTGGCATACAGCATTTATTTAATCGAAAGTTGAGAACTTAATAATGCAGTTGCATAGAAAGTAGTATGTCAGATGTTACCATCTGACACCACGAAAATGCATTAAGATTCCCGTATGCACGGGAATGACGGTCATTAGGTTAATTTATTCTGCGGGAATCAGCGAGATCTGCGGGAAATAACTTCAAAATTAAACCTCTAACCCGTAAGCGGCCAATTGTACCTTGGTATCTTCGTAATCGGTATGATGAATGCCCTTTAAGCCTAAACCTTCGGCAACCTGCACAAAGAGCATCCGATCATCGATATATAAACTCGTTTCTACATCGCTCTGCGAGATATCTATTGCTACCTTAAAAATATCGGCATCGGGTTTACGGAAATGCACAAAACTAGATGACACGAAAAAATCGACAAATTCGTTCAGTTTAAAAGTATTGATGCGATATTGGTTCAATTCTCTGCCTTCGTTGCTGATTACGGCTACTTTAAGGTTGTATTTCTTTTTTAAATCGCAGATCAACTGAATCATTTTGGGGTAAGGAAGTGATTTTTTGAACATAAACTCCTTAAAATCATCGTAGCTAAAATTCCGTTCTTCGAAGAAAACGATACGCTCCAAATATTCATCAAGCGTTAATTTACCCACTTCATAGGTATCGAAGGTAAGGTGATGGCGTTCTTCGAGATCAACAGAGTCGAGGTTAAAAAGCACAGAAGCTTCGCCCCTTGCATGCCTGTCCCAGCCATTGGTTAATAAAACGCCACCGATATCGGTAAAAAGTGTGGTAATTTTCTTTTGCATGATTTAGATTTAGAGTAAAACGCCTTTTAAAATTAATACGGCAACACTGAAATAGATTACTATTCCGGTAACATCAACCATAGTAGCTACAAATGGTGCTGATGAGGTTGCTGGATCGAGTTTCAGTTTTTTCAAAATAATTGGCATCATCGAACCGATTAAACTGCCCCATAATACAATGCCAACAAGAGTAAAAAATATGGTAGCTGCAATTAAAAACCAATGGGGGCCATAGTTGTAAAGGTGTAACTCTTGCCAGGTTACAATGCGGATAAAGCCAATTGTACCTAAAATAATGCCCAGCAAGGCTCCAGAAACAAGCTCCCGGCGCATTACGCGCCACCATTCTGCGATGGTTACTTCGCCTAAGGCCATGGCCTGGATAATTAATGTTGAAGCCTGAGAACCACTGTTACCCCCGCTACTCATAATTAATGGAATGAAAAGCGATAATACTACTGCTTTTTCGAGTTCAATTTCGAAGTGCTGCATGGCTGTTGCAGTTAACATTTCGCCTAAAAAGAGTACGATTAACCATCCTGCACGTTTTTTAACCAGTTTTAGGATTGGGATATCGAGATAAGGTTCATCCAAAGCCTCTGTACCCCCAATTTTGTGCATATCTTCTGTATATTCCTCATTTGCAATCCACAAAATATCATCAACGGTAACAATACCTAAAAGAATGTTATTTTCATCCACTACGGGTAAAGCCACACGGTTGTTCATCCTGAAGATATTGATTGCATCTTCCTGAGGATCGTTAGCTTTTAGGGCAATAAAACGTTTATCGGTAAGCTCGCCAATAATTGCTTCAGGATCGGCCAGTAAAACCTCACGGATCCTGATATCATCCAACAGTACTCCTTCTTTATCGATCACGTATACTACATCAATGGTTTCGGAGTTTTTTCCATAGCGCCTGATGTGTGCCAAAACCCTGGTGATAGACCATTCGGGTTTTACGGCGATGTAATCGGGCGTCATTAAACGGCCAATACTATCTTCTTTGTAGCCTAAAAGTGCAAGCGATTCTTTACGTTCTTCGGGTGGTAAAAGCGTAATCATTTTTTTTACCACATCGCCTTTTAACTCGCTAAAAAGTGCTGTACGATCGTCTGGCGGCAGATCTTTGATAATCTGATTGAGTTTATTGCCCGAAAGTTTTTTAATGATACGCTCCTGCGTAGGAAAATCCAGAATCCGAAAAACGTTTACCGCCCTGTTAAGAGATAAGGTTTCGATAAATTTAGCTGCATATTGTGGAAGTTCATCAATCAGTTCTTCAACATCCGAAATATTCAGTTGATCGAGATATTGCTTTAAAGCCTTATCATTTTCTTTTTCAAGCAGTTCCTGAATCTCTTCCACAACCAATTCTTCCATAAAATACAATCTAATTTATTACATGCCTAAACCTCTATTAACGGTTCGCAAAGGTGCATTTTTATTTCTTAAAAAGCCAACGGTGTAGGTTTAAAATTAGCCAGAAAGGTTTCTTAAATTAAAAATAAAGGGGAATAAACTCAATAAAGCAGCCCGTTGCTTTATGATTTAATCATTTTTTAACATAAAAAATATCTCAACAGCAGGAAGTTAATTTTGATATGGACTTACAGATTAAAAATAGACTTGTTTTTGTAATGAAATGATTTTGATTTTTCTATATTTGCAGCCTTATGCTCCCGTAGTTCAATGGATAGAATTATGGTTTCCGGTACCATCGATATGAGTTCGAATCTCGTCGGGAGCACTAATCAAACCTTGCCAAGCTTCTTGGCAAGGTTTTTCAAAAAATAGGGTTGTAAAGTGACCTAACCAGTTGTGCATGATGGGGAATATTGACTGATCAAGATCCAAAATCAATCTGAACAAGAAAAATAGGTCAGCAATAAAATTTGCTATTTCAAATACTTAAATTTGTATATGAACCCTGAAAATGACTGCGCCACCGATGATAAATTGATCAAGAAAAAAAGGCCTCTTCAAATACAAACAGCCATCTTCGGCATTATTGCTTAACGCAATTCCTCTGCAGGTATGAACTGGTCATTCCCATAAAGGAGACCTTTTCGTGTATTTCTACTTGCTTCGAAAATACTTATTCCTCACCATTCAGGTTTAAATAGTGGCCAACCTCAATAAATATATTTTCGAAATAAAAATAGAAACCATAACTATCTCTTATTTTTCGAGGAGACTGCGCAATTTCAATATTACCTTCTACCAACCTTTTGTGAAGATCGTCGACCGCTTCGGCAGTTTCGAGCATAAAACCAATATGAAAGGCATCAGGGTAAGTTGAATTGCCGTTTTCTTTCTTTTGAGGCGCCATTAATACGAGCACAAATTTATGCTTATTTTTTAACACAGCTAATACCCCTTCTCCTCTAATATAATCACAAAAAAAATCAAAATAGTTTGTAAAAAATTCTACGGCCTTTGTTACATCTGTAACGACTAAATTTAAATGGTTAATTGTCATAATATATATTATTAATAATCGAATGTTCGTTAATTTAATATAGAAAAAAATTATTTTTTCAATGCCAGCAGTACCAAATCGAAGGCTTGTCTTAGTTTTTGTTCTGTTAACAAAAATGGTTTTCCTGCCATTGTTGATTGGTCCAAATGAAATTTAACTAGCGTGTAAAATGGACCATAGGCTATTGCCCAAAAAATTTCAACCGGCAGATTTTTAATTTCATTTTTTTGAATGGCGGTATCGACAAAGTCGTTCATTATTTTTCTGAAAACTGACGGCTTTATATCTTTGTGGTTAATAAGCGGCGAGCTCCTAAACTGTTCGTAAAACTGATATTGCAAAGGATTTTTAGTTATGTTATTTAATCGATTTTTCCACTGAAGCCAAAGACCATCTTCAAATTTTACATCAGGGTCAAAATTATTTAAAGCATCTTTCTCAAATTTGTCTACTATATCTATATAAAGTTTTGCAACTAAATCTTCACGGCTATCGAAATAAACATAAATAGTAGAGGCAGAAATATTAGCGAGCTTAGCCAACTTTTGCATACTTAATCCATCAAAGCCTTTACTAACTATCAACTCTATAGCTTTTTGTCGAATTACAATTTCTTTATTTTCATCTTTGGGTCTCACATTGCAAATATAAACGAATATTCGTTCATTTAAAAGAAATAAAAAATAAGACTGGCTTAAAAGTAAAAATCAGAAAAATCAAACCCCCATTTTCTTTCTGATCTCCCGCATCCCCTTACCGAAATGTTTTTCGGTACTCTTTTATAAATCCGAATATCTCATCTTGCTTTGAAAAGATGCCGACCGCCTTTTTTAATATATCGCATTCCATTTGCCCATCCTTCAACTCCTTCTGCAGTTTCTGATTTTCTAAGAACTGAAGAGACCTGTTTGAATTCTGTTTCACGCTGCTTCCATTTATTCAGAAGGTTCCGGCTGAGACAACTAAATTAGCGATTGTTACAAGACTTAACAGAAATGGCAAAATACTACCCAGTTCATTATATTGTGCGTTTCACAAATCAATAATAGGGTGACAAGTGGCATTTAATGCTCATATAACAGAATATCGAAAATCAACTATTACAACCCAGATCCGATCTAATGGCAAGTGGAAAGACTTAACCCAGAAATGAAATTCGATGAGCGCAGCCTGTACCCAAATAGAGGAATATATCTATGACTGTGTAGAGGGAGATTCTCCGCCATAAAGTCTTTGTTGATGTCACTTTTTAAAACGTAAAGAACCAATCGGTTGGATTACGATAATTCTGAAAGAAAAACAGGCAGATTTCATTGGAAAATCTGCCTGTTTTGAATTTAGTAGCCAGGATTTTGATATGCTTTCTTTGCCTCGTCAGACATTTGCATGCCATCTATCTGCCCTTGTGGAATTGGACGGAGATAAAGATTTGGTGTAATCGTTCTGGTAACCGTTACTGGTGTATGGTCGCCATATCCTGTACCGCAAATGCTGAAGGTAGTAGATAACTCTGCCCATTTTTGCGTTCTAATGAGGTCGAATCTCCTGTATCCTTCCGCATAATATTCTCGCGATCGCTCAGCTAAAATATAATTGATATCAATCGTTGCTGGGGTTGCGGCAATCATGGCTGCACTATTGTCGGCTACTTTTGCCACATTACCATTATTATCCCAACGCCATTTTCCGGCACGGGCCCTCACCACATTGATCAGTTCGCGCGCACTTTTACCTGCTTTGGGTGTAGCACCTTTTACAGCTGCTTCGGCAGCTACGAAGTAAAGTTCAGAAAACTTTGCAATGGGGTAAGGCCGGGTACTACCTGCATTTGGCTGACCTAAGCCTGTGCCATTATCTGTACGGTAAGGACCCAGTTTCCAAAGGCCCGGATAAACGATTCTGCTTATTCCGGATGGGGAAATTACATAATCTGCCCTTCCTGGCAGTGTGCCGGCGCCAACATTACTTGTTCCGGCTCCGCTTGGATAACTTACGGCGCTATTATCAGCATCCAGAAAGGTTAAAGCGGCATTTCCAGGAACGATAGACAAGCCATTGGCATTAACCAAAGAGGCAGGAGCAGATTCTGGAGGGTTATATCCTTTAGGCCAATTTCCACGATATACCGTTGTAAAGGTACCATCATAACGTGAATCCAATGTTTTATCGGCAAAAGTATTTTTAAACACTTCAATAGGTGGAGCCATCCGGTTCCATGGCCTACCAAGGTGTTGCTCAGCTTCACGCTGAACCGAACTGATTCCTCCGCTTCTGATATTGGTGTAATTCCAGGTCATCATCCAACCTGCAAAATTATCAGGTGCCCCACCACTACCAAAGGTTAAACTACCGCCATTAAAACGTTCGCTCGTTTGGGTATGATCAGCATATAGCAACATTTCTTTGTTACGGTCATTCGATCCTAAATTCACATCGTAATAGGTATCTACCAAACCATAAGATCCAGGACTTTCGATAGCTGCAGTTGAAACATCATAAGCTTGTTGAAAATACCAGTTTGCATCATGTCCGTCAGGATCAGTACGGTTTGCTGCAGGATAGGTTGGGATATTGTTAGGATTTTGCAACCACCACCCATAAGTTAGGTAGGCTTTTGCCAAATACAGCCGTGCCAAAGTTTTTGTTACTCCTCCTGTAACGCGGGCTGCAACAGGTAAATCGGCAACGGCAGTCAATAAATCAGGAAACACTGCCTTTGTATATACCTCGGGAACTGTATTGCGAACTGATGTTCTTACGGGACTGGTATTGAATTTAAGTGGTCCTGCACCCAAATCGAGTGGCACCCCACCAAAGGTCTGTACCAATAAAAAATAATCAAAGGCGCGGAAGAATCTTGCTTCCGCAACCAATGAAGGGGCAATACCTGCGGCACTGGCATTCTCAATTACGCCACTTGCTGTATTAATATTCGGAAAGGCTTCTCCCCATAATACGCTACTGGGATAACTTGTAGAAAGTATCGACCCCACACCTGAACAATCCATATCCTTAAAATTTCCATCAGCATCTTTGCCCCAAGTAGCCTCATCGGTACCGGTAATTAGCGAATTATAATAATAGGCCTGCCCATACATGTTGCGGAGGTGACCGTACATTGCTGTAAGGCCGCCATTTACCCCTGTTACTGTTTTAAAGTAATCTGGTGTAAAGAGACTGCGGGGTTCTTCTTCAAGAATTTTTTTACAGCCTGAGAAAACGACCATCCCAAGCCAAATACTCAATGTTATATTTAAATGTATACGTTTCATATCGGTATATTAAAATGTTAAATTAAGACCAGCTACATAGTTACGGGTAGACGGGGTATTGGTACCAATGGTTAAAATTCTCCGCGGATAAACCGATGCTACCGCAGCGTTTTCATCGCCGTATGAATTTGTTTCAGGATCCATGCCCGACTCGCGGTGATATGGAGAGAACATCACGAAAGGATTTTGAACGGTTAAGTACATCCGAAGCTTCAATCTAGAATCTTTTAACAAACTTCGATTGAAATCATAGCCTAAAGAGATGGTCCGGATTTTTAAGAAAGAAGCATCAAAATAACCTAATGTACTCCCATACTTAGGGTTATCACCGCTTGCAATACCGCCAGGTTTTGGATACTTTGCTCCTGTATTTTCAGGTGTCCAGTAATCAACTTTAACATTATTTCTTCGACCAGATAAGAGATTCAGGTATCCGGAAGAACCATATAATGTACTAAGCAAAATTCCACCGTCTTTAAATAATCCTACCACATTGAGGTCAAATCCTTTATAAGCAACTCTTGTATTAAATCCTCCTGATAATTTAGGATCCACATCCATGATCTGTCTATCTGCTGCTCCGATAGGTCTTGTTGGTTTGCCGGTCGCATCAAAATCGCCCGTGTATTTTACTTTAATCATCCCCACATTACCCCCTGGCTCTAAAACATTCAGATATGGATCTCCGGTCTGCCACAAACCTACTTTTTCAAAATCAAAAATGGCATTGATGTTATGGCCTACGAACCAAGCATTCCCTTCGTCTCTGGTTTGGCCTGATGCAAGGGCAACGAGTTTGTTTCGGTTTGCATAAAGATTAAATCCCACATCCCACGACCAGCCTCCTTTATCGTTAAAAATATTACCGTTAACACTCAGTCAGTCTGCTTTTTAGTAAGGAGAAATCGAGGCCATAGTTCCAGGTCTGTGAATATTCCCAGCCTAAACCCGGACTTGGCAATTGAGAAACATAATATCCTGTGGCATAGTTGTTATCGCCAAAATTGTAAGGGCGCGAACTTAGCAAACCAAGGGTTTGATATGGATTTACCGCTTGGTTTGATGTTTGACCGTAACCCACTCTGATCTTCAACCTGTCGATAGCAGTTATCCCTTTCATGAAATTTTCATTCATCAGGTTCCAACCCACAGAAACAGCCGGATAAGTATTCCATTTATGTCCTGGCGCCAAGCGTGACGACGCATCAGATCTGATGGTTGCACTGATTAAATAACGATTATCATAGGCATACATCACTCTTCCCATGTAAGACATAAGTCCACTTAAGCTATAGTTCCCGTTACCGATTGTTAACTCTCCATTGGCCTGTCCAAGATTGTAAAACTGAAAAGCATCAGACGGAATATCACGTGCTGACATGGATGAGGAATTGAACTTATTCTGTTCAGCAGAATATAAGGCCACTACATTGATGTTGTGCTTTTCTGAGAAGGTTCTGTCATAAGTCAATAAATTCTCAAGTGTCCAGTGGTAGGTTTGCGAATTGCTAACCCCAGCGGTAGAAACCGTAGTGGCAGTGGCACTTCCAATTCCAACGCCTGTATAGTTACCATTGTTGCTCTGGATAAAATCAAGACCGAGATTGGTGCGGTATTTTAGTCCTTTTACCCATGGAATGTTAACCTCACCATAAAATGAATTATAGGTAGCAAAGCCACGCGTTTCATTAAGCCATTTATCACTGAGATTCTTGGTGAGTTCGCGGGTGTAGATCCACGATTCATCCTGAGGCATCCTGATTGTTCTTTTCAGGCTGCCATCTGCATTGTAAGGATTTGCGATAGGCGAATTGCTAAGGATGCCATAAACGCCGAGCTGGTTGCCTTCACTTAAGTTGTAATTGTTATTGGTGGTAAATCCAATCCTTAAGAAACTGGCAATTTGCTGATCCATGGATGCTTTCATTGAATACCGGGTGTACTGTTGGGTTGGGATCAGGCTTTGATTCTGATAATAGCCGCCCCCAAAACTGTAGCTGCCAGTAGTAGATCCACCAGATACACCAACATCATGACTGGTTACAACTGCCGATTTATTATAGAATAAATCTTGCCAATCGGTGTTTACGTCGTTAGATTCATCTGCGCCATTGGTTGTAAATAATCCAGCTGCCTTGCGCAGGGCCACAAATTCTGGCCCATCCATCATTGGATATTTGGCAAAAAGGGTTTGTAAACCAGTATATGAATTATAGGATACTTTGGCGGGGGCTCCTTGTTGACCACGGTTAGTGGTGATCAATATCACTCCATTCGCTCCCCTTGAGCCATAAATCGCAGTAGCGGAAGCATCTTTCAAAATATCTAAACTTTTAATGTCGTTGGGATTGATATCGCCAATAG
>NZ_JBFTQI010000150.1:0-9338 GCF_056398925.1 Pedobacter sp. 01T416_2 | reverse complement strand
TCATATTAATAGACAACGCCATTAAATATTCAGGGGCCGATAGTCAGATTCAGTTTTATACCAAGATTAATGAACATAATTGTACCATCAGAATCTGTGATGATGGGATTGGTATTCCTGAAAGTGATCACAAACATCTTTTCGATGCTTTTTTTCGTGCCCACAATACGGGTAATATATCAGGTACTGGGCTTGGGTTGAGTATACTTTCCAGATATACAGGTTTGATGGATGGGTATGTCAGTTTTAAAAGCAGAGTTAACAGAGGAACCTTATTTACATTGACCTTCCCACAAAAAAATAACCATGGGCAAAAAAGTATTGATTATTGAAGATCATGGTGAGATACGTACAAACCTGGTTGAAATTCTAGAAATGGCCCGTTACACGGTATATCAGGCTGAGAATGGTAAGCGTGGCGTTGAACTCGCCATCAGCCATGTTCCTGATATCATACTTTGTGATATCATGATGCCCGAACTTGATGGGTATGGTGTATTATATATGCTCAACAGGCATGAGCAGACATCAGGAATTCCATTTATTTTTCTGACTGCAAAGGCTGAACATGCAGATCTTAGGAAAGGAATGGAACTGGGCGCAGATGATTATTTGGTTAAGCCCTTTGATGATATGGAATTGCTAAATGCCATTGATATTCGTTTAAGAAAGAAAGCTGCAAACGATCTTTCCCACCAAAACAGAACTGAAGCATTCAAAGTATTGGTTGAGAAAACAGACGGTCTTGCTAAATTCAATAAAATTATTGAAGAAAAAAAAAGCAGGGATTTCAAAAAGAACCAGGTAATTTATTATGAGGATGATCATGGAAAAGGGCTCTATCTAGTTACGCATGGTAGAATTAAAACCATAAAACTGACTAAGGATGGCAGGGAGCTGATGACTGGGATTTATGTTCAGGGTGACTATCTTGGAATTAATGCSGCATTAAGTAATAGTTGTTATGCAGATACTGCCACAGCCCTTGAGGATAGTAGCGTGTGCCTAATTCCAATAGATCAAATGGAAACCATACTTAATTTATATCCGGAGGTAGCAAGAAAATTTATCCATTTGCTTTCCAGAGATAATAGAGCAAAAGAAGAACAGCTGTTGGAACTGGCCTATCATTCAGTGAGAAAAAAAATGGCCGGTACATTGCTCCGACTATATGAACAGGCAAAGGTAAATGATAATTTAATCAATATTACCAGGGAAGACCTTGCCGCTATGGCCTGCATGGCAACGGAAACGGTGAGCCGCACCTTATCAGATTTCAAGGATGAGCTGCTCATTGATAGAAACGGAACAAAGATTACGCTACTTAATCATGATGGACTAGCTAAAATGAAAAATTAAAGCCTATAATATTAAAATACCATAGCTATTATAAAAAAGCATTCCTTTATAACTTCCTGTGACAACATTAAAAGAATTTAAGTAGCCTCAACGATTCGATTATTCCGCAAAGGAATAACCTTTCGCCCAATAATCCTTTTATATAGATATAATACCTTAGGTTTGATCATCAATGAACTTAACTCCTGTAGATGAGGAGGATAAATGGAAAAACTTCGGTTTTCAATCCCCCTTAATATCTCTTTTCAAGAATTTTCATCCATTAAATGAGGCCATAGAGTCGATCATCAATGCACAGACTTTCCCCGTCCGCTTCGCCAAGCACAAGCATATTGCTTCTCCACTAAAACGTAACCATTATATTTTCCTGATCATTAAAGGTGCCGCCCATGGTTACCTGAAGGTGGGCAGTAAAAAAATAACCACCTGGATTGCCATTGAGAATGAACTTGCCGGAACAATCAGAAACCTATGGACAGATGAGGTATCTGAAGAATATATCGAATCCATTGAGCCGGTACTAGCCATTGCAGTACCCCATGAGATGTCGAAGTTATTATACCAACAGTTTGAAATTGTCAATTACGTGGGCAGAAAAATAATGGAAATCCATTATCGGAGCGCATTTGAGCGGGCATTCATCTGTAGGCTGCCCACTGCGAAAAAACGTTACGACCGGTTTATCCTAAGCTACCCGCGTTTGTTAGAACGCGTACCACTCAAGTACATTGCCTCCTTTCTGGGAATGAGAATGGAGACCCTAAGCCGTATCCGGTCAGGACTGAACAAGGCTAAAGCAGCTTTAGCAAATATAGTATAGACCAGCATAGGCAATCTCTCTATAAAAACTGTTTGAACATTGAAGTATAAGTCAAACCTGTATTAATAAAGTTTAAAACTTCTTCTTCCGATACCGACCTTCAAGCATATTTTTCGAAGTTCTTTCAAAGGAGAGCAAATCTTCAAAAAAGATAACTGTTTAATTACTACAATTTGTCAAAGTTTCGGTTGTTGGAATTAACAAAGCCAGTAACGATACCATTTGAATCCGTAACAAATTTATAATCACCCTCCTTTTCGTTGATGTAAAAATCAACATCAGATGTGAAATTTATCCTGCTTTTAACTGGGGTATTTAGCCACAGTTCATTGTTTTCCATAACGATAAATGCTGGTTTTCCGTACCACATATATTTCCCTATATATTTCCGCATCACAGAATCTGCTAATGAAGTGGTCTTCTTTTCAACAGGACGGTAAAAATCTTTCCAACCATATATCTGACTTACACTATTAAAAATTTCCGTTGAGATTCCCGGATTTCCGGAGTTTGTCATCACAACTACGCCATTCCCATTTTCAAAACTGCCTATATACTCAGAAATAAATCCATTGGTTCCACCACTGTGTGTGAAATATTTTTCACTTCCCTTTTGTTTTATAAATACACCTAAGGCACTTTCATCATCAATAAACGGCGTAAGCCTTAAGCGTGTCATCTCCTGGTTTAATACTTTTTCAGATTTTCCTTCCAGAGCTAACTGCGTTTCTATAACATATTTTGCAAGGTCGGTCGGATTTGTCCAGAGGCCTGCGGCTGCCTGCTCGGGATAGGTATTATGACCGATATCATTGACTGCGCTCCCATCGGATGAATATCCCACTGCCAAAAAGCGCTCTTTACTTCTAATTGGCGGTTGGTTAAAGAAGCTGTTTGTCATGCCCATAGGTCTTAGTATTTGATTCCACATATAATCCTGATATAGCTCGCCAGTAATGTCAGTCACGATTAACTGTGAAATAGTAATCCCTCCTCCGGAATATACCGCAGTCTTACCTGGCTCATCTTCCGAGCGTACAGGTTCCGAATTTGCAGGCTTTTTTCCATCAAGTGTTTCATAGATAGACGGGATCCGATCGCCTTTGGTATATCCACTAAAACCGTGACCCGACAAACCGGCAGTATGGCTAAGAAGATTTGCAAGGGTTATTTTTTTATTGTTGGATACCTGATCATAGGGAAATTTCCAGGTTTTCAGACGATCATTTATATCAGTGTTAAGGTCCAGTTTTTTATCCTGAACTAGTTTTAAAATACCAACCCCGTTCAGTGATTTGCTTATTGATCCGGCCTGAAACAATGTATTGATAGTCACGGGCTTTTTACGATTAACGTCAGCAAAACCATAACCCTTTACCCAATCTATTTTATAGTTTTTGATCACTGCAATACTTACTCCATTGATGTTGTATTTAGCCATCCTATCTTGTAAATCGTATTTCTTACTGTTAAGATCTTTAGCCCACAGCCCCAGGTTCTTTTCAACTTCCTTAATTCTATCGGCAAGTTTTTCTGGAACAGTATTTCCGGACTGCGCAGATAATTTAGCGGAAAATATCAATACGATAAAAAGTGCAAGAGATAGGGAACGTGAAAAAGAATTCAATGGCATTTTTTTAGTTTTGCAAAGCAATTATTGGTTTATGGTTAAGGACGGCTGGCGGTTGGATGAAAGACCAACAATGAAATTATCACTGTCTTACAGTCATATCCGATCAAACAAAGATAATATTTTAATATCGGCAATTACATTTTTGACATTTTCTAAAACGAGATAATAATGCGGGCCTGATTATTGGTACTCCGCTTTATCGAAAGCCAAAAAGCCACCGTCACTAAAATAAAAATGAATACCGAAAAAACATGCCCGGGATTAAAGCCTCCACGTTTGGAGATTCCCAATGCAGTTAAAGCCGTAACAGCAGTAGTATAAAGTATATTTTACCACTAAGATGCGTTAAATCAATTTTGCCAAAGCGTACAAATGAAATGATTGCCGCTGCAATGGCAGCGATACCAATTATGGTATGAAAATTCCTAAACCTGATAGTCCCATAGCCTTTTATGTTGTTATGTAATTGTTGTTTACAAAAGTGGGTATAGTAAGGTTAAGGGGTTTTGTTTATTCGTTCAATTAATTGGTAATCCCGTTCAAAAATAACCCAGTGTGTTACCTTGACTTTGGTTTTAGCGAGACGCTAGACTAGATGGGAGATGCTAGAACGAATTAGATTAGCAAATAATTTTCACTTAGTTAATCAGTATCAATTAGGTTAATGTTTATCTTTCGAACCTGTTACCTGCTACGATAAGAGAAGAAAATTAATAAAGAAAATCAACAATTCTAAAAGAATTGGAAAATCTAAAATTATAAGATATGAAATTAATCACTAAAATATCGGTTTGCCTGGTATTGATGATGGGACTATCCGTGACGCTTTACGCACAATCAAAACAACAGGCTGTTAAATTGATATTGCGCTCAACACCGTGGACATTTACCGGAGGATCTGCGCTAAGTACGCTTTCGTCAAAAACAAGAAGCGCAATTTTCAAATCCCCGTCAGATAGCAGTAGCTTTACCATAAAATTACTGGTCAATCTTAAAGCAGGAAGTGCGAATAAGACACTTATTGATATCCCTGAAGTGTTAAAAGTGACAATATTTCATCACGACGCTAAGGATCGAAAACGTCAAAACTATCCTGCTTATTTATTGCCAGATGGCTCTGACCCAGCATTAGAAGCGTCTCTCCGGCTTCATTCTCCAACTGAGCCTAATGGTCCACGGGATATGTCTGTGGGTATTCCTTTAGGGATGTTGAAAAAACTAAATGGAGAACATGAGCTTGTACTTCATTTTTCCGGAGTTCGGTGGACTTTATACGTTGATAATGAGCTTCTTGATAATGATTTCCCCATAGGATATCCAAAATGGGGCGAACAAAGCACCTGGAGCATAGATCCTTCAGTTGTTTTAAAAGCGGAAATTTTTTTCCCAGGAATGCAGCCGCAAAGAGTGGCTTTGAAAAAACCCAGAACTGTGGCTGAAATTCAATACTGGACGCCTCAGGGACATAATGCCTGGGTGGGAGATGTTGCTACTTTATTTTATAAGGGACGTTACCATTTATTCTATTTATTTGACCGCCGTGGTCACGCCAGCAAATTTGGAAAAGGAGGCCATTATTTTGAGCACCTCTCCACCACCGATTTTAAAACCTGGGTTGAACACGATGCCGCCACGCCTATAGAGGAGCAATGGGAGGCGTTTGGAACTGGTACACCTTTTATCTTTGACAATAAACTTTGTATCAGTTACGGATTGCATACCACACGGATTTACCCTAAGGAACAAACCATGTTGCCTTTACAGTGGGATTATTACAATAAACATGGCATTACGGGTTCTTTCCGATACGACACCATTCCTGGCTATCCTGCTGGATCCACCTATTCCATTAGTGAAGATGGGATCAGTAAGTTCAAGAAATCAAAAATCTTATTTCATCCTTGCGAAAACCCTAGTGTTTATACAGATCCGGAGGGACGCTTGCGCATGTTGGCAAATTATGGAGCAAAAGGGACGTGGGAATCCAAGTCCATTAATGGTGGCTGGCAATCCGTAAATCCAAACTTCCCTCCTGGCGGCGATTGTACATTTTTCTTTCGCTGGCAAAGTTATGACTACGTTATTGGTGGTTTTACCGGTTTTTGGTCAAAACCAGCAGGTGCAACAGCGGACAGATTTGTAGATGGCGTTAAAGCAGGGCTTGACTTTTACAATGGAATGAATGTGCCAGCCGTAACAGAAATAAGCAACGGCCGGTTTTTGCTGGCTGGCTGGATTCCAATAGCAGCTTGGGGTGGAACACTAGCTATACATGAAATGGTCCAGGCTCCCGACGGCAGAATTGGAACAAAGTGGATGAACGAGATCATACCTGCAATCCAAAAAGAAAGGTTACTGTCAAAAGAAATTAAAAAAACTTCTACATTTCCTACAGGGTCTTCTTCGTTCCTATTGACTTTCGATGTAGAACCGGGCACTGAATTAAATGGAAAACTAGGCGCACTTTTTCTAGGCGCAGACAGTGAAGACCATGCTTCTGAAGTTCAAATCAGTCCAAAATATAAAAGGGCACAATATGGAAATGGACAGCTTCAGAATTTTTCTGGTACTGAGAAATCCTTACATGAGGGGGGATCACCAAACAGTGTGCGTAATTATGCGATTGAAAATTTGTCTGGTACAGATAAACCGTTTACAGTTAGAATGATTGTTAAATATGAAGACAAATTTGGCGGGTCATTAATTGATACTGAAATTGCTGGTCAGCGCACTATGATTTCTTTCCGTCCCGATTTAAAAGTTGAAAACTTACTATTAAGGTCGAAAAAAAACGTAATTAAAAATGTGAAAATTGCCTCACTTAAAAATTAGAGATCCTTCATTCAATAAGTGAGGAGTTACCTTTTGAAAGTAATTGTGTTTTTTTGTGATTATGCTCAGTGTTCAGAATATAGACGTTATCGTCTGAAATAACTTTTGAGTGTTGGAGATCAGCTAATTAATGACATGTATAAATTTGCATTTACCAGTTTCAAGATAAATACTATACACATGTCTTGGCAGGATTGAAGAAGTTGTAATTCGCCACCAGAGTTCACAATAGCACATTGGTTCGTAAAAACTTATGGTAGTTTCTTTTTCCGATATTGCCCTTCAACCTTATTTTTTAACGAATTTTCGAAATTTACTGTAGCCTCACAATATCAAAAAAGGGTCGAACATTGGCCGCATAACGCTAACAGCGCTAATAAAAATAAATAAGTGATTTCCCATCTAGCGCAAGTCTTAGTGCCTCGGCCCAAAACAATGGACAGACTTGCGATTTCGTTAAATTAACAGATTAATGTCAATAGAAAATTTTATTAGTTATATCGTGAAATGCACAAGTCATCCCACCCGTTGCCTTAAGCGCTACCTATCAAGCTGGCTGTTCACTATCCCTAAGAGATAGCATAGATGAATCCAGATCACCAGCTAAACACTTCGTAACCGCTATTTCTACACTTCATTTCCATCGCCCGGTGCTTCCTTGATCTTATCCCTTCTTCGGTAGCGAAAATTAGAATAGTATCTTTTGATATTCAGACGAAAAACATCATACAGCAGGGTAAAACAGAGCATTGATCCGGGGATCAAAAACGAGCGGAAACTAATACAGGTATACAAATATGCACCTGATAGCGCACCGAGCATAAAGAAGAGGATTATAGAAACCCGGAGTTTAATCCTAGACAGGAGCTCGACCTGAGCCTTGTAATTATCTTTTCTCAGCTGCGCGAGCTCTATCCCCAAATCTGTAAAGGTCCCGGTCAGATGGGTAGTCCTTACAACTGAACCAGAAATTACCGAAACCAAAGCATTCTGCAGCCCCATGGCAAAAAGCAGGGACCCGGCGAAAAAATTGTTAGAGAACTTCAGGGTTTTTACAAAGGCTGAGAACGCACAAAATATCAGTATGATAATTTCCAGCACGATAGGAATGGTAAAAGAGAACCTTGCGTTGTGGCCGATTTTGTTAACGATCAGGCTGCTCGTGAAAGCTCCGGCAAGAAAAAGCATCATCCAGATCGCAATGAGTCTGGCCATTCCCCAGTCCTGTCTGGCAATGCCTTCGGCAAAAAGCGCAGCATGTCCGGTAACATTTGTCGTCAGTGCCGAAAAACCGAGAAACCCAGCTGCGTTTACAAAACCCGCGGTCAGGCTCAGTAAAACTGCCAGTTTCAAATTGTGCGCATAGGTTCTTTTAACTCCGAAGTGTCTTAACATGGTTTGGATAATCGATATTTTTTCAAAATCGGAAGGACTTATTGTATTCTATCTGTTTTACCTCAAACCTTGCGTATGGATATTTTATCCCTTTTAGTTTCCAGCTTGCTTCTGCTAAGGTGGGAATAATAATGTTATTGATTTCGCGGTAATCAGAAAGATTAATAATCCAGGTCTCAAGCGTTTCTGCCATATATCTTTTGGTTGACAGGCTTTCAATTTCTCCCCTGTCGTTAAAGCAGACCAGATAATTTAATACCAATCCATTAATTTCCACTTTGAGCCTCGCATTTTTTGAATCAATAGCGAACCATTGCTTATTTTCATCCGGCAAAAGATTGGTCGGAAACCATACGCTTTCCGCTAGCCATCGCAGCAGCTCGCCCTGATTGAACTTATCACCCTTGCCATTAACAATCTTCAATGCATTAAACAGAAAAACCTCCAGTTTTCCCTTATCTCCTATATACATATCCCTTGCACTGAACAGGGCTGTATTACCTTTCCAGATAAAGCCAGCGGGAACTGTGGTAAAATACTGCTCACCACGGATCGGGATCCATGGCTTATCCAAAGCCATTTTAAACTGGCCGCCATGTTTTAAACGGATGGTACCGGGGTAACTTTGACCTTCTTTGAGCACCAGTCTGAAATATTTCTCAACCGGAGTTGGGAGAGCTAAAAGCTGATCAATTTTAAAAACCCTTGGCGCAGATTTATCCCGGATAGAGAACAATCTTTTAAGCTGGATTCTATAGCGCCAATTGGATAGCAGCACCAAAAGGGCATACAAGACTAAAACGGCAATTACCAGGTAAGCTGCGATGATGATCATTTCTTTATTTTCTTAGTGCCAATGCTTTATTATATTCATAATTCATCCTTCCGATGTGCAGAACCGATATTTCCTGAGGGCATTCTACCTCACAGGCCTCCATATTGGAGCAATGCCCAAAACCTTCGGCATCCATCTGTCCGACCATTTTTATTACCCAGTCTGCGGATTCCAGCTTTCCCTGCGGCAAAAGTACCAGATGGGATATTAGCCAAAGTAAACAGTATGGCACTTTAATCTTTACAGGTTGCCAATTTATCCATAGCGCTTAGCCTTTGGGATTTCTGCTATGGATATTTTTTATCGGCAGTCTATAACATGTCCATAGGCATTTATAGTTTTGGGGGATATAAAGGGAATACCCAAATCGGCCGACCGTAATATGAGCAATGCTCCCATAAAAAACATAAACCAGGGAATAAGTTTGTTGGTATTAAAGCGGATGTATTTCTTCAGGAAGATCC